>NZ_JBHTTQ010000011.1:0-132340 GCF_042794475.1 Streptomyces sp. NPDC056527 | reverse complement strand
TCACCATCACGCAACGCAGCACCCAACGGCTTCACCACCACCGTCACCACACCCTCACCCGGCACAAACCCATCCGCACCCGCATCGAACGGCCGCAGGGCATTGGTGGGAGAGAACGACCGGAGTCGTGCGCCGAGCTGGAAGTACTGCGGTGACATCGCCAGGTGCACCCCGGCGACGATGGCCTGTTCGCACTCGCCGTCGCGGAGGCTTCGCACCGCCGTGTGCAGGGCGACCAGAGACGACGAGCACAACGTGTCGATCGTCATGCTCGGCCCGTGCAGATCCAGGAAGTAGCTCACCCGGTTCGCCAGGATCGCGTTGTGGTTGCCCAGGCCCGCCGCCGTCTGTACGACGTCGCCGACGACCATGTCGCGGTAGTGCTGGTAACTGGCGCCCACGAACACACCGGTGGAACGCTGGGTCTTCCCCGCCAGGCCGGCGTCCTCCAGGGCCCGCCAGGCGGACTGGACGAGATGGCGCTGCTGGGGGTCGATCCACTCCGCCTCGGCGGGCGACAGCCGGAAGAACCCGGCGTCGAAGTCGGTCAGCCCTTCGACGAAGCCGGCCCGCCTGAGGTAGACGGTGCCGGGCTTGCCCTCCGTGCCGTAGTACGAGTCGATGTCCCAGCGGGATGCGGGCACCTCGCTCAGGCAGTCCACGCCCTCCAGCAGGACCTGCCACAGCTCCTCGGTGTTCCCGGCGTTCGGGAACACCCCGTCGAAGCCGATGACGGCGATGTCGTGCAGGTCGACCTCATCGCGCACCGGGGCGACAGGCGGCTCGACCACCGACGCCTGCGCCTGCGCCTGGGGCTGCGCCTGGGACGACGCCGGAACCTGGGACGGCGCCGGATCCGAGGCCGGGAGCAGGGCCGGGGCCGGAGCTGCGTCCGTCGCCGGAACCGGAGCTTGGGCCACGTCCACCGCCCGCGCAGCCAACGACTCGCTGCGCTCCTCGTCCATGGCGGCCTGCGGCGCACCGCCCGCCTCCGGAACGCCCGGGTCGGCGGGCGCCGTGGTGACCCCGTATTCGTCCCTCAGCTCGGCGGCCAGGCGATCGACCGTGCCGACCTCCAGGACCAGCGTCACGGGTATGTCCACGTCCAGCTTGGCCCGGATGTCCTGCGCCAGCGAGACCGCGAGCATCGAATCGAGCCCCTGCTCTTGCAGCGGTCGGTCCGTCTCCAGCTCGTCGACGTCCAACTCCAGTGCCGCCGCCACCCATTGGGCCAGGGCGGTGTCGAGGGCTCCGGCCGACGGGCGGCCGGGGGCCGGCATCGGACGGTGACCGTTGGACACGCGCGCCGGAGTCGACGCCTGTATCGATGCCGGTGTCGGCGACACGGGCGTCGGCGACGAAGGCGCGGCACGGTGGCCGTTCCGCGTGTCGCCTCCCGTGGCCTCCGACGAGGGCGCCGGGGAGAGCCGCTTCCAGGTGATCCCACGAGCTTCCAGTACGGGTTCGTCGCCGTCGAGGATCACCAGGCTCGCGGTCAGCAGGCCGGAGTCCGGCCCGGTGTCCCGGTCCCGCCGCGCGTACACGCGTGCGGTGTCGGGAAGCCGGCCGAGGACGGTGAGCCGCTCGACGGTGAACGGCACGTACAGCCCCTGCGCTCCGCATGCGGCGAGCGCGATCTGGAAGGCGCCGTCGAGGAGTCGGGCGTCCACCGAGCCGGTGGTCCGCCCGTCGCCGCGCAGCACACCCATCGCCTGGCCGGGCCCCACGGACAGCGTGGACACGGTCCGGAAGCCGGCGCCGTAGCCGAGTCCGGCGCGTTCGAACGCGTCGTACATCGCGTCGAGGGCGACGGCGGTGAGGCCGTCGACGGCGGCCGGAGCGGCGAGCGTCGCCTGCTCGGGCCCGGTCACCTCGGCGTTGCAGACGAGGGCGCCGGTGCCGTCGCGGAAGGAGACCGTGGCGTTGTCGCGTTCGGCCGTGAGAGTCGTGGGGGCCTCGACGGCCGCCCGGAAGGTGAGGTCCCGCAGCCCGAACCGTTCAAGGCCGATGAGCTCGGCGACCTTGCCGGGGTACCCGGCACCCGGCAGGGTCGGCCTGCCGAGCACCAGGTGCTCCGCGGCCTCGGGGTGCTCGGTCCATGTGCTCTTCGTACGGCCGGACGCACCGTCGCGATTCGTACGGCCGGACGCACCGTCGCGGACGGGCTCGTTCGACTGCTCGGCGGGTTCCAGCCAGAGGTACTTCTCCGCGTGCGGAGCGGTGGGGAACCGTACGCCCGCCCGGCGCCGCTTCGCGGCGGGCAGTGCCGCGCCGGCGACGAACGCGCGCGCCGCCTCTGCGAGAGTCTCCCGGCTCGCTCCGGCGCCGACCGGCTCCGTGGCACCGGTCTCGGAAGCCACCCCCACATGGAGGGAGCGAATGTCCACGACCCCGGCCAGGAACAGCTGCAGCTTGTCCTCAAGCTGCTCGACGCTGTCCGCCACGCAGGCCAGCCGGTGTGCCGCGGCGGGCCGCCGCCGGCTCGCCTCGCTCAGCTCGTCCAGGGACGGGCAGTACGCGGAGCGCAGCATGAGGACGAGCCGGTGGGCCAGAGTGCGCAGCGCGTCGTCCGATCCCGCGGAGAGGATCAGCAGCCGTGGGCCGGGCTCCGTACCGTCCGATGCGCCGACGGGTCCCGCCTCGACCACCGCGTGGGCGTTCGCGCCACCGAAGCCGAAGCTGCTGATCCCCGCGACACGGGGGCCGCTGCCCCAGGGCAGCAGCCGGTCTGCCACGAACAGGGGCGAACCGTCGAAGTCGAAGGACTTGTTCGGGGTGTCGAAGTTCAACGACGGCGGGATGTGTGCCGCTTGGAGCGCCAGGATCGTCTTGATCAGTCCGGCGATGCCCGCGGCGGGCTCCAGATGCCCGATGTTGGTCTTGACCGAGCCCACCGCGACCGGTTTCCGGTCGGCCGGCTCGCCCAGGACCGCGTGCAGGGCTTCGAGTTCGATGAGGTCGCCCAGCTGTGTTCCGGTGCCGTGCGCCTCGATGTAGCCGATCTCGGCCGCGGTACGGCCGGAGCCGGCGAGCGCCTTGCGCAGGACGGCTTCCTGGGCCGGCCTGCTGGGCGCGGTGAGGAAGCCGGCGCTGCCGCCCGTGTGGTTGACGGCGGTGCCTCGGATCACGGCGAGGACGGGGTCGCCGTCGCGCTCGGCGTCGGCGAGCCGCTTGAGGATGACGGCACCGGTGCCCTCTCCTCGTACGTAACCGTCGGCGGCGTCGTCGAAGGTGCGGCACATGCCCTGGGGGGACAGCATCCCGTTACGGGCGAAGGAGCGTGTCTTGGTCGGGGTGAGAACGAGGTTCGCGGCCCCGACGACGGCGGCGTCCACGTCGCCGGCCCGCAGGTGCATGGCGGCTTGGTGCAGGGCGACGAGGGAGGACGAGCAGGCCGTGTCGACGGCGAAGCTCGGCCCGGACCAGTCGAAGACGTGCGACAGCCGGTTGGCGACCATCGAGGCGGCCGTACCCGTCGCCACGTGCGGGTCGCGGTATCCGATGCTGCGCGCCACGATCTCCGGGAAGTCGCTCGCGATGGCGCCGATGAACACGCCGGTGGCCGCGCCGAGGGACGTGTGGTCGTGGCCGCAGCTCTCCATGGCCTCGGCCGTCACGCTGAGCAGGGTCCGCTGCAGCGGGTCCATGCGGCGGGCCTCGCGGTCGGTCAGTCCGAAGCGGGCGGCGTCGAAGTACTCGACACCGTCCACCCAGGCCATCGGCACCTCGTCGGCGCCGACGTCGGACCACAGATGGGCCCAGCCGCGCTTGCCGTCCGGGGCGTGCCCGACGCTGGAAACCCCGCCGACGAGGTTCTGCCAGAACTCGTCCGGTGTGGTGGCGCCGGGGAACCGGCAGGCCATGCCGATGACGGCCAGAGCGCCGTCGTCGGCGGTCCGGGCGGGCTCAGCGGGGGTCGCTACCGCGGGCGCAGACTCTGCGGAAGCGGATGCTGGGGACACGGATGCCGCGGATGCGGTCGCCACGGGCGCGGGTTCGGCCGACTCCCGTACGGTCTCGGCATCGTCGGCCACCGGGTCGAGCAGCCGTACGACGCCTTCCGCGCCCAGCAGCCGGGCCAGCTTCACCGGCGTACCGGAGGCGAAGATCGACGGGGCGGTGACGGTCGCGCCCAGCTCACGGCCGAGCTGTACGGCGGCGAACGTGACGTTGACCGAATCGCCGCCCAGGTCGAAGAAGTTGGCATGCACGTCGAAGCCGGGGTGGTCCAGCGTCGCCGCGAACACCCGCGCGATCGACTCCGCCAGCGCCTCCGCCGTCAGTCCGGCCACCGCAGACTTCGGGAACTCCGCGGACTCCGGGGACTCCGTCAGCGTCGTGGTCTCCGTCGGCGTCGCGGAATCCGACGGACCGGTCGGCGCCACGGACTCCGACGGCTTCACGGACTCCGTCGGCGTCGCGGCAGCCCCGGGGGCCGAGGGGAGGATGGTGTCCCTCGTCGGCAACGGCAGCTTGGCGCGTGCCACCTTGCCGTTGTCGGTCAGCGGCAGGGCGTCCAGGTCGACATAGGCGTCGGGCACCATGTAGCCGGGCAGGGAGCCGCCGACGAACGCGTCGAGCCGGGACTTGGTCGGCGTACCGTCGCCCACCAGGTATGCGGTCAGCCGCGGTTCGCCGCGCCCTTCGAACCTCGCCGCGACGACCACGGCGGCGGTGACGCCCACGAACCTCTCCAGCACCCGCTCGATCTCCGCGGGCTCGATGCGGTTGCCGCGCACCTTCACCTGGGCGTCGCCACGCCCGAGCCACTCGATCGCGCCGTCCGGGTGCAGGCGTACCTCGTCACCGGTCCGGTAGAGCCGCACACCGGTCGCCGGATGGACGACGAAGACGTCCTTGGTGAGGTCGGGCCGGCCGGCATAGCCGCGGGCGAGTCCGGTGCCGGAGAGGTACAGCTCGCCGGTCGCTCCGGGCGCGCACGAATCCAACTCCCTGTCCAGGACATGGAGTTCCATGTTCGGCAGGGGTTCGCCCAGCGGCAGGAAGGAGCCCACCGAGGTGACCTCGTGGCACGAGGCCCAGATCGTCGCCTCGGTCGGGCCGTACAGGTTCCACAGGGCGCGGGCCGGTCCGAGCAGACGCTCGGCGGTGGCCGGCGGCAGCGCCTCGCCGCCGGAGAGCACGGTGAGCTCCGGATGCGGCGTCCAGCCGGTGCCGAGCAGCAGGCGCCACAGACTCGGCGTCGCCTGGGCCACGGTCACGTCGGCGGTGAGCTCGGCCAGTCGGGAAGGGTCGGCCGCGGTCTCACGGGAGGCCAGGACCACCGTCGCACCGACCGCGGGCCCGAGGAACAGCTCCAGCAGGGAGATGTCGAAGGCCACGGTGGTGTGTGCGAGCACCGTGTCGTCAGGCGAGACGCCCAGGCGTTCACCGATCCCGTTGAGGAAATTGGCGAGCGCCCCGTGCTCGACCTCCACGCCCTTGGGGTTGCCCGTCGATCCGCTGGTGAAGAGGACGTAGGCCAGGTCGGAGGCGGTGACCCGGGGCGGCACGGCCTGCGCCGAGCCGTCCGGCTCGGGCACGGTCCACGCGGGGCCGAGCGACGCGCCCAGGGCATGCGTACGGGCGTCGGTGACGATCAGGTCGCACTGCGAGACCTCCACGTACCGCTGCAGCCGCTCCACGGGGTACCCCGGGTCCAGGGGCAGGAAGGCCGCCCCGGCCCGCAGGATGCCGAGCATGGCCGGGAGCAGCGGGAGTTCCCGCTCCATCAGTACGCCGACCACCGCGCCGGACTCGATGCCCTGGTCGTGCAGGCGGGCGGCGATGGCGTCCGCCCAGGCGTCCAGGCCGGCGAAGTCCAGCGTGCGGGTGCCGCTGCGGACAGCGGTGGCGCGCGGTCGGTCGGCCACCGTGGCCGCGAAGAGGTCCAGGACCGTCCCGACCGCCGGGGCGGCGGAGCCGTCCGGCTGCGCGGTGAGCGGCTCCGGGGACCGGTCCTCGGACCGGGCCGAAGGGCCGGAGTCGGCGTGGAGTTCGGCCTTGGGCTCGGCGTGGGACTCACCCTGGGGTCCGGCGTGGGATTCGCCGTGGGACTCCGGGTGGGGCTCCTCGCCGTGGAGCAGGACCGTCAGGACCAGGTCCTCGACCTGCTCGGTGAACTCCAGCGCCTCGTCCTCGCCCATGGCGGTCTCGCGTACGAAGACCGTGGGCGGACCGTCCCGCAGGCAGAGCAGCGCGATCTCGGTGTGCGGTTCGGCGGACGCCTCTTCCCCCGCGCTGCGGTCCAGCACCATGACACGGGTGAAGCTCGGCTCGTCGGAGCCGAGCGGGCGGCCGGCCAGGCCGAGCCGGAGTTCGAGGTCGCTGGCGTAGCCCTGGCGGGCGGCCGCCTCGTCCAGCTTGTCCTGCAGGGACCGGGAGGTGTCGCCGTCGAACCGTACGGGGAATCGCGCGGCGGCGATGCCATGGGTCTGCTCCGCGAGGACCCGTGCGGCCGACGGCGACCAGGCGAAGTCGAAGGTCCGCTCGCCGGTGCGCTCGGCGACGACGGCGAGGAAGGCGCGGACGACCGCGACGGCCTCCTCCCGCGAACCGGGGGTGAGGGCCAGCTCGTAGCGGCCGTAGTGGGCCGCGGCGGCGGAGAAGTCGTCGGCGGGCAGCGGGGCGGGACGCAGCCCCTCCAGCCGTGCGCGCCACCACGGTTCGTGCGCCCGCAGCGCCTTCTGGGCGGCTGCGATGTCCGCGAGCCGCTCCGCGGAGACCGCGGGCAGCGGCGAGCCCGGGGCGATGCCGAGCCGCTGTGCGGCGGCCTGGCCGCTCAGCGCGCTCCCGTCGACCGCGGTGCAGTCGCTCAGCACGAGGTCGGCGTCCGGGGCGGACAGGGTGATGGCCGAGGTGGTCACCGACAGCACGGTGGTCTCGGTACGGGGGTCCTCGCGCGGGATCAGCCTGACCTGCCGTGTGAAGACCGCGCCCTGCTCTGTGACGAGGGTCGGCACCCCGAGCGGGTTCGGGAAGGAGCCGTAGTCCAGGGCCTTGGAGATACGTACGGCCTCGACGGCGGTGGTGCCGGCGTGGATGAGGCCACCGGACGCCATCCGCGCGGACCGTCGGTAGAACCGCCGCTCGCGGTCGCTCGTGTCGATCGGCTCGGGCAGGGTTCGCGCCACCACGTGCGGTACGAGATCGGCGAAGAGCTCGATGCCCACCTCGGCCGTCTCGTACGTCAGCGACAGGGCGGTGGAGTGGTCGCGGACCGGGAACCAGCGCTCCAGCAGCACGCCACCGGCGTCCACGGCCTCCGTCATCCGGTGCCAGGTCGCCGCGTGCCGGGACGCGCCCTCGTACAGCGCCCAGGCGGGGACGTGGCTGCCGGAGTAGCGGGGCAGCGGCCCGTCGTGGAAGTTGATCGCGGCCGTCGTCGGCAGGTCGAGGATCGCGGCGGGCAGGATCCGGAAGTTGACCATGCTGAACAGGTAGTCGAACGGCTGCGCGGAGAGCGTCGCCGACAGGTCGCCGCGCGGGTCGAGCACGGGGATCGCGTGCATGCCCGCCCAGGCCGTCACGGCGGGGTCGTCGCTGAAGACCCCCTCGATCCGCACGCCCGCGTCGAGGAGCTGTGCGGCGCACTGGGTCAGGACCCGGGTGCCGCCGATGATGAAGCAGTTGGCTGCCATGCTCACCCCGTGGCCTTCCCGGTCTCGAAGGCGTCCGCGCCGTCCTTGGCGCTCGCGTCGGCGTCCGAGCCGGCCTTGATGTCGGCGTCGGCGGCGGTCTTGGTGTCAGAGCCGGCCTTGGCCTCGGCGATCTCCACGGCGTCCGAGCCGGCCTCGCCGGCCCTACCGACCTCGGCGGCTGCGGCGGGCTCCGACACCGTCTCCGAACCCTCCGCCGTCTCGGCGGCGACCCAGGAGTCGATCTGCGAGACGACCTCCTCGTCGAGCGAGAGCTGCCCGGGCGTCCAGAGCGGGTTCGACAGGCCGCGGTGGGTCCGCTCGCACATCTCCCAGTCCTCGTAGTTCGCCTTGTCCCACAGCGCGAACACGGCCTCGTGGGAGAAGTCGCTCTTGGCGGTCTCGGAGGGGTGGAAGAGCCAGAAGTGCCGGACGAAGCAGGTGCCGGGACTCTCGGGCCAGACCCACTGCATCATCACGTAGTCGGCGGTGAACCCGAAGAGCAGATTGGGCAGGATCGTGATCCAGTTGATCTTCTGCCGGTCCGCCTCGGGGACCAGTTCCATCGGCGTACGGCCGCTGCGCCCGGTCATGGAGACGGAGTTGTAGCCGTTGCGGATCGACTGCCACGCCCCGACGATGTCGCCCTTGAGGCCGTAGGTGCCCGCGTCGTCGAAGTCGGTGATGCGGTGCAGGTCCTTGTGGGCCGTGGGGAAGTGCAGGCTCTCGTTGACGTTGTGCGCGACGAGCTTCCAGTTCGAGGCGACCGGATAGTCCTTCGCCTCGACGCACTCCAGGTCGGCGAGCTCGTAGACGCGCGCGAACTCGCCGAACTCGCCCAGTGAGGCGTCGAGATCCGGGGCGTCGTCGGACAAGGCGATGAAGACGACCCCGAACCTGACCTCGGTCCGCACCGGCAGCAGTCCGTTCTTCTCCTTCTCGAAGAAGTGGTCGAAGTAGGTGCCGTTGAGGCTCTTGAGCTTGCCGTTCCGGTCGTACACCCAGCAGTGGTAGAGACAGACCAGGCTCTGCCGCTTGCCGGTGGCCTCCTCCACGAGCTTGTAGCCCCGGTGCCGGCAGTAGTTGTGGTACGCCTGGATCCCGTCGTCGCCGTGGATGAGCAGCACGGATCCGGTGCCGATGTTCAGGGTGGTGTAGGCGCCCTTGTCCTTCAACCGGGAGACGTGGTCCACCGGGAGCCAGCGCCGCCCGTAGATACGGGACATCTCCCGGCGGTACTGCTCCTCACCGGTGTAGAACTCGTGCGACCTGCCGATGCCGCCCGTCTCGAAGTAGGGCCTTTCATCGTCCTGGTCACTGATGAGATCGAACATGCTGGACGCGCGCGTCATCTGCTGGTCTCCCTCAGAGGGTCAAGCGCATGGAGTGCAGTGCGGGAATGCCGAGGGCGTCGGGGCCTGCGAGTAGGCCGCACCGAGCCCCGGCAACGGTGGGGCTGCATGAAGAGTGATGGCGGAGAAGCGGTGCCGGGCCGGCCCGGGTGAGGCGCGGAGGCCTGGCCGACGGGCGGGCGGCTGCCGTCGGCATAGGGACGGGCGAGCCGAGCGGCTTCGTAGGGAACTCGGAAAGGACTCACCGGAGCACACGGGGCTCTCTGTGTGAGGGGTGCGCGAAGCACCGGCGTGAGGGCCGATGACGGCACCTCGACGCACGGCGCTTGGCATGGTGTGCCCCCGGTCGGGGCAGGTGCGGCGAACCGCCGACGGTCATCCGGCCGGGTCGTAGATCCGCTTCTCCTCCGGCACGCCCGCGGAGTCGTAGAGACGCTCCAGGGCGTCGGGCGCGTAGACCTCGTAGTCCGGTACGACTCCGCCGATCAGGCCGAGCATCTTGTCGGTCCACTCCTGGGTCGCGCTCATCGCGGACATCGTCGCCTCGAAGAACGGCGGGAGTTCGGTGAGTTCGCCGAGCGTCGTCGTGAAGTCGTAGACGCCCGCGCTCTCCTCGTCGCGCAGCTTGTTGTACTCGGCCAGCGCCTCTTCCATCGGCCGCTCGCCGGCCAGGCCCTGGTGGACGCGCTCGGCGAGGAGTTCACCGTGCAGGAAGGCGTCGGTGATGCCCCAGCCGGTGTACGGGTCCTTGTGGTAGCCGGCGTCACCGACCAGCGCCCAACCGGGGCCGTAGGCGCGGCGGTAGTAGTTGTCCGGGTAGCGCATGGGCTTGAACGCCTCTTCGCGCCTGCCCTGATCGCGCAGCTGCGCGCCCATCTCCGGCGAGACGTCGTCGAACACGCCCTGGAATCCGGCCTCGACGTCCTGGCGGAACTCCTTGAGCTGGCGCTTGGTACAGATGACGGCGAGCATGCTCACGCCGTCGTTCGTCGGCCAGGTGCCGAACCACTTCTCGTTGAAGCCGGTCTTGTGGTGCAGGCCCCAGTCGAGACCGCTGTAGTACGAGTAGTAGATGAAGCCCGCGGCGGGGCGCACGTTGTACAGCTCGGCGCCGACCTTCTTGGCGACCGTGGAGTGGAAGCCGTCGGCGCCGATGACGACGGTGGCACGGAACTCCCTCTCCGGCCCGTCCCCTTCGCGTCCGCGGATGCCCGTGACCCGACCGTCGGTGAAGACGAGGTCGGAGACGGTGAACCCTTCGATCACCTCGACGCCGGCGCGGCGGGAGGCGTTGACGAGGATCTCGTCCAGCACGGTGCGGCGGGGGCAGTAGACGGCGTCGATGCCGTCCACGGGGTCGGCGAACCCGTTGAGTTCTATGCCCCGGTAGGAGTAGTTCATCTTGCGGAGCGCCGGGGTCTTGGCCGCGATGATCTCGTCGAGCAGGCCCCACTCCTGGAGCTTCAGCAGGCCCGCCTGGTGGATGTAGTGGGTCGACACCGTGTCGCTGGGGAACGAGGCGCGGTCCACCACGAGGACCCGGTGTCCCTGTCGCGCCAGCAGCATCGCGACCGGCGATCCGGCGCAGCGTCCACCCACAACAATGACGTCGTACATACGAGCCCCCGTCAATTTGGTTTGAGGTACTGACGCACCGTTGGTCAGCGGCACGAGCACGATTCGGAGGCTATGAAAATCGACAGATGAAGGTCAAGCATCGGTAATGCCGGGGCAATGCACCGGCATCGACATCTCGCCACGCGAATGATTCATTCCGCCCGACGGGCGTACGAGATGCCCCAGTTCGCCCCCTCGGAACGGCCGACACATGTGCCGTGCATCACAATCGGACAGCCGTCCGAATCAGGCCAGCGGTACAAGAGATTCAGCCCTTCTGGCAAAGGAAGGTTATTTTGTTCTGAACTAAATAAGGGCCTGACATGGGCACGCCTTGGGCAATTAACCAAGCCGCGCCTTTCATGATCAAGCCCAGAAGACACCCCCACCCCAGCGCCCTCCCACTCCCCACAGCCCCCATCCGGCAACCCACCACACACCGAGGCCGGCCCCCGGAACACCCGTCGGCACTCAACCGCCACTGAGCGCGAGGCGAAGCCGCACACTCCCCCTCGACACAGCGACGGTGGGGGCGTTGTCACCACCCTCCAGCCGGCACGGGCCCGTCGGATGAGTGGTGGGGTTCGTTCTCGGCCGCGTACTGGTCCCCGATGACGAAACTGCTCGCGCAATCGGGGCATTCAGCGCGGCCGAACAGCCAGGTAAGCCCCTCTGCCAACTGAGCAAAGCCGAGGTGACGAGCTGTGGCGTGCATCCAGGCGGCCAAGCCGTCAAGGTCGCTCGGGTCGGCTTGCTTGAGGGGGCGGCGACGGATGTCTCCCTGGTCCCAGTCGCGATACGCCGAGTAGCGCCCGTAGATACCGATCGCGATGGTGACGCTGAGGTGGCAGTGAGGGCACCCGACCCTGTAGAAGCCGTCTTCGAAGTCGTACTCGGCCAGGCTCCACACGCTCGCCCCGGCGAATGCGAGATGAGCGCGGAAGAGGGCCATCGCGGTGGCCGCTGAAAGGTCCTTGTCGTTGAGGCGCCGGGAGACCATCTGCTTCAGTTCGACGATCACCGGTGCCGAGGTCCTGATGAGATCGTCGGCGCCATGGTCCTGGTGGACTCCTGCCATGATCGCTCCGACCAGATTCAACGCCCGGTCCATGGCAGTCGTCTCACCGGCTCGGGCGATGTCTCGCAGATACGCGAGCGCGGCGAAGCTCGCTGCCGAGACGGCAAGCCCCTCGGTGGCCAGCAGGTGCCAGAGTTTCCGCCATGCCTCTGCATCGCTGGACGGCGATCGCAGAACCCGCTCGAGAACCGACGGAACCTCGTCGTACGGCCCGCGCCCGTACCTCGGCAACTGCCAGTCGATCATCCGCCGATTCAAGCACGGGGCCACACGGAGCCGAGCCCGCAGGATCGTGCATCCTGATCGGATGACGCAGCCCGGAGCCGACCATGTGAAGGTGCGCTTCCGCCTTGAGACGGACGGTGATTGGCCACCCGCCTCGGTGGAGAGTCTGTGGGGTCTCGACCGGGGCGACGGCACCGTACAACTCGACAACACGCCGTGGTTCGTACGCGGCGTAGCGTGCGGAGACGTCCTCACCACTCACCCCGACGAGGACGGCGTTCGCTGGGCGGGCCAGGTGGTCTCACCGTCGCAGAACTGCACGATCCGGCTGATCGTGCTGCGCGACGAGGGCTCCGGCGCGGCGCGACAGAGCGTTCTCCATGCCTTCTCGGAACTGGGGGTGGGCGGAGAGGGGATCGAGCGATTCGGCATGGTCGCACTCAATGTCCCACCGGAGGCAGACCTCGCCAAGGTACAGCGGCTCCTCGATCACGGCGTGACCCAGGAGTGGTGGGACATGGAGGAGGGCTGCATCACCGATGCCTGGCGGGCAGCACGGGCGTAGTGAGATGCCCGCGCTGCGGTGACCCGCCGAGAGCGTCGGCCACGTCTCGTCCGGGCAGCAGCAATGCCACCTGCGCTGTATCCGCCGGAGCACCTTCGAGCCCTGCGGTCCTACGTTCGTCGACCGATCAGAACGACGAAAAGCAGCGTCACAGGGGCGGCAGTCCGCTGGACGGTCGCCGGTCAGCAGTCGAATGCGTCGAGGTGTCGACGCAGCAGGTCGCTGATCGCTTCTCGACTCCCTTGGGTCGGCAGCGGCGAGGGGGTGTCCTCCCCGTTCGCCATGGCGAGGCTGCTGGCGAAGCGCACGAGGTCCGGCGCTGGGGCGAAAGAGTCGCGCAACCAGACGGCGAAGGCGCCGGCTTCGTCCGCGGTCACATCGGTGAGGGTGATGTAGGCGTAGTCGGGCTCGGCGATGGCCGCCGTACCGTCCACCCACACGTCCGGCGCCGGCTCGATCTCGAAGTCCAGCACGGTCATCTCGTGGACGCCGGACCGCCGGTACCCGATGGTGGGATCGGGGAACGCCTCCCGCAGCGCCCGCTCCAGGGTCCGCAGCGTGGCGTGCCAGGCTACGCCGTCCCCCTCGGGAGGATAGAAGGCGAAGTTCGTCCGGATGTTTCGTTCCGTGGCCATGGCCTTCCAGTTCTCAGGGGACGCACCGCGTCGAGCCGGGCTGCTTGGAGTTTCGCTGGTGGTGACGGAGCCGGCGGGCGTGCCTGACCCGCATAGGTTTGTCTGTGTGGGTGAATGCGGGTGGAGGTCCGCATGTCTCAGGAACGGCCGCGTCAGGAGCCGACAGGAGCCCCACGGGCACGCTGGAGGGGAAAGCCTGCTGCCCTGGCTATGACCGGGCTGGGCATCGTCGTCACCGCGGCGTTGACCTACTGGGCCACTCAGGGGGTGGAGGAGGCGACGCGAGCCGTCGGGAACACTCTCGGCCTGACCGTACGAACACCGGGCCCCACTGTCCATATCGATGTGGAGCAGGGGTTCGGTAAGCAGGATGGGCACAGCTGCGACGGGAGCGGGTGGGCCTTCCCGTGGGAGCCGGACAGTAAGGCTGCCAACACCCCGCCAGGGCAGGGTGAGAGGCGTGGAGGGAAGACGTGGGACGAAGACCCGGCCGCCTTCGGCGGTGTCCCGGCCGGGCCACTTGCAGTGGTCATCACCGTCAGCGGCAAGTCGGACCAGGCCATTGTGCTCAAGGATCTGACGTTCCACGTCGAGGAGAGGAAGCCACCGCTCGCAGGCATCTTCATCCCCGATCACCAGTGCATGTCGGCGTCCGTCTATCGAAGCGCGGAAGTCGAACTCAACGCCCAGCCGCCGCAGTGGAAGCCGGCCGTGGCCCGCAAGGAAGGGGAGCGGAGCGAGCCGCTGAGGTTTCCCTACACAGTGACGGCTGCCGACCCAGAAGTCCTCGTGGTGACAGTGGACCCGGCCGGCTGCCACTGCACGTGGTGGGCCGAGCTGGCTTGGGTGAGCGGCGCTGAATCGGGCACGTCCCCCATCGAAGAGGACGGCAAGCCGTTCCAGACGACATCGGTCACCGGCCTCCCCACGTTCTCCTGGATCGGTTCGAAGCGTGAGGCCTTCTGAACGGCCCGACCACGCCTTCGCCTTGGGGATGCCCAGCCGAACCCTCCCGGTCGAGGAGCCGGAACGTGATGGTGTCAGGGCCCGGCTTTCGGCAGCACGGAGCGGCACGGGCGCACCTCCTCGGCTACTTTGCGGGGATCGTCCACTCCACGGGCATGTCGGCGCTCTCCGGGGCGTAGACGACGGTCGCGGGCCGATTGTTTCCGGGGACGGGGTACACGACCTTGCCGCGGACGCATCTACCGGGGGCGAGCTTGGTCTCGACGGGGAACTCAGGCTTGGGGAAGTCCTCCCAGGTGCTGCTGGACGGCTCGATGCGGGCACCGTCGGCGTAGGACAGGGTCCAGGGGAAGGTGGTGGCGAGGAAGACACCCTTGGTGCTGCAGACCTTGAGCTCGAGGGCGGCCCAGACGTATCCCGGTTGGCCTGTCTCCTCAGCTGCCGACCCGGCGGACTTGACGCCTTGCTCGTAGCTCAGCGCGGCGCTGGTGCCACTGATGTCGCCGTCGGGGTCGTCCCACTTCAGGGTTGAGCCCAAGACGAGGGTGGTGGTCGAGGCGTTGGTCGGCTCTGCGGCAGCGGTCGTGGTCGCCGTGGTGGGGTTGGTGGTGGTCGGGTTGGCTTTCGGGTCCTCGGTGGTGCTGCCGCAGGCGGTGAGCGCGAGGAGTAGGCACGTCGCGATGGCGGCGGTGGTGGTGCGGTTGTGCATGTTCGTCCCCCCAGGACGTTTCGTGATGAGAGGTGCTCATGATGCGATTCAAGGGGCGGGAAGAGACTGCTGGTGTCGCTGTTCAAGCGGCCTTGCTGGCAAGGTGCCGCTCAAGCTCGTCGAGGTCGATGAGCGCGCGGCCGTGTCATTCGTGTCGGTAGTCGGTGACGTGGCCGCAGTGAAGCCGGCTGCGGATGGCGCCGGGGCGGGTGCCGGTGGCGACGTGGGTGTCGGCGAGTACGGGTCGGCTCATGGGGAGGTGATGCGCCCCGCTCTGCCGCGACGGGGCGCCATGGTGGGCTACTTGCGGCGCTTCAGCGGCTCGCAGCCGGAGATGGACAGCAGGCCGTCCTTTGCCGAGATTGTGATGATGATCCGCTCGTCTTTGTTCGCCGACTTCAGCTGCGGCATGACGGACTTGTCGGTGGGCTTGGTGGACACCATGCACAGCTCGAACACGCCGGCCTCGGCGCCGGGCGTCTGGTAGGTGCCGGCGGGGATGTCCTCGCCGATGATGTAGTCGCCGTCCGGGTAGTCGGCCGGAGCGGCCGGCGCCTTGCTCTTCGGTGCTTCGGCTATCTTCGCCGGCGCTGTGGTCGGCGGAGCCGCGGGCGTCTTGGACGCGGGCGCCTTGACGGCGGGCGCCTGGGTGGTCGCGGTGGCCTTCGGCGCGGCCTTGTCGTCGCTCGTGTCGTCACCGCCCGCGATCGCGCCGAGGATGACGAGGAACGCGAAGATGCCGCCGATGGTGATGCCCGTGATGGCCCACGGGCTCATGTCCTTCTTCGGGGGCGGGGGGCCGTAAGGGCCCGGCATGGTCTGGCCGTTGTACGCCTGGCCGGGCTGCTGAGGGTGTCCCCATGCGGGGGTATGGCCGGGCTGCTGGGGCGGGTACGGCGGCTGCGGGTTGTTCACGGCGGTTCCCTCGCTGGTGATCCTGATGTGGAGGTGGCGTGAACGTATCGTGTACACCGGTCATTTGGAGGGGGATCTCCCAGATCGGGACAGGAAGAGCCCCGCCGGGCCGGGCGCTGTTCCGGCGGGGCGGGGCTGGGTCCTCCGTCCGTGGGTCCGGGGCTGTAGCGGGCCTCGGCGAACGGATGTGATGTGTCCACGGTACGGCGGGGGTCTGACACCGGGCTACGGACGGACGGGGCTACGCCCGAGAGGCGGAGGCTGCCACTCTCGTCGTCGAGTCCGAAGCCGAACTCCTTGCGGCGCCAACCAGCAAAGCGCCCACGAAAGATGTGGCGCAGCGCTTCGCGGTCCTGCTCACTGGTGTCATTCCACCGCAATCAGCGACGCTGGGACCCACGGTTCCACGAGACGGCGTGGCGCGACACCAGCAGTGACCGGTCGTCAGCCGGACGCGTGGGACCTTCCGGCAGGCGCGCCGAGGGTGTGACCTCGCGATTCATGCTCCCTGCAGCCCGATTTCAGCGCCGGAACATGGGGGTGCCCCAGAGTGACGCTCGAGTGCGGAGTTGTGGACCCACCACATCACCGTGGCGACGACGGGATTCCCGGGGGTAGGGGCGGCATGACCGGATCAGGCACGGCTGCATGGCTCGGTGCGAAGCAGGCCACCTATGTGGCCAGACGCCCGCCGTGGACCGGGTACGTACTGGGGGGCATCATCCTCGTCGGCGGAGGCACACCGCTGCTGATCATGATGGTCGTGGCACTCGGCGCTTCGATACCACTGCTGGCCTTCTCACTCATGTACGTGGTGTTCGGATGGATGCTGATCGACAAGATCAAGCTGGCCCGGCGCGGAAAGAACGCGCGGCTCGACCTCTTCCAGCACGGCGCGGTAGTGACCACCCACGACGGAAGAGCCCACACCTTCGACTGGACCTCCGTCCAGGTCCACCAGGACGTGCTCCACTCACGGAAGAACGGCATCACCGAATCCAGCCACGTATACACGCTGATCGGTGAGGACGGCGTGGCGCTCACCATCGGCGACACCCGCAGGACGTCGACCTCGCGCTACGCGGGCATCGTCACCCACGTGCAGGGAGCGGAATTCACCGATCCCAAACAATGGGGACCGGCCATCGTGCAGGCGGTCAGCGAGACCCAACTGCGCCGCGCCCTGGAAGACGTGGCGCGTGGGCAGGAACTCATCTTCAACACGGTCAGGCTGAGTCTGAACGGGGTGGAATTCAAAGGGCAGACCCTCCCGTGGGCCCGCATACGTGAAATGCGGCCTGTCAACGGCCGCCTTCACGTCAAGGAGGACGGCCGGCGACTCCTCGCAATGGACGTCCCGGTGTCATCGATACCGAACTTCCCGGTCTTCTACACCGTGGCCAAGAGGCTGCACGAAGCCACACGACAGTCCTAAGGCCCCGCCTGGGCAAGCGCATTCGCGGCCCTCAGAAACAGGGCGAAGTCCCACTTCCCCCGTGCATCCGCGCATGGTTTAAGTCCGTGTGTGATCACACACCTACCTGGAAGATTCGCGTAGTCATGGTGGACCCTCTGGCCCCTTCGGATCCCCGGCGCATCGGCCCGTACCAGCTCGAAGGGCGACTCGGCGCGGGCGGCATGGGGCAGGTCTTTCTCGGAACATCCGCGGCCGGACGCAGGGTCGCGGTGAAAGTCGTCCGGCCGGAGCTCGCGGCCACCGCTCAGTTCCGAGCACGATTCGCCCGCGAGGTCGAGGCGGCACGGCGGGTGGGCGGATTCCACACCGCCCAGATCGTCGACGCCGATCCTGAGGCCGCATCGCCCTGGCTGGCCGCCGAGTACATCCCTGGCCCTACGCTCCAGCAGGTCATCGCCGCACAAGGCCCGCTCCCTCCCGATGCCGTGCTCCGCCTGGGCGCCGGAATCGCTGAGGGCTTGGCCGCGGTCCACAGCTGCGGTCTTGTGCACCGGGACTTGAAGCCCGGCAACGTCATACTCGCCGCCGACGGCCCGCGCATCATCGACTTCGGGATCGCGCACGCCCCCGACGCCGGGCCGATGACGCACACGGGCACGATCATCGGCACCTACGCCTACATGTCACCCGAGCAGATCCGCGCCCCCGCCCAGGTGACCCCCGCCAGTGACGTCTTCTCCCTGGGCTCGGTGCTCGCCTTCGCGGCCACCGGCCGGGGCCCGTTCGACGCGTCGACCGTCCTGGCGATCATCCACCGGGTCACGAGCGAGGCACCCGTACTCACCGACATCGCCGTGGGCAGCCCGCTGCACGCCCTCGTCTGCCACTGCCTCGCCAAGGATCCCACCGGGCGCCCGCCGACCTCTGAGGTCCTGCGCCGGTTGGCTGTCACAGCCCCCGCCGCACCTCCTGTACCGGCCTTGCCCCCGGCGATACCCCCGCTGCCGGCCACAACTCCCGTCGACAGCAGTCCGATCCGGCGCCGCTCCGTGCTGTTCGGTGGGCTTGCCGCCGCGACGGCCGTGGTCGCCGTGCCCACCGCCTTCGTGCTGTGGCCGAAGGACGCACCACCCGCCGGGCCGAAGGGCAAGCCGAAGGCGAGCAAGAGTCCCGACCGGGACATCACCAGGCCCGTCGGCGAACTCAAGGGCCACGAAGGGAACATCGATAGCCTGGCGGTCAGCCGGGACGGAAGGTTCCTCGCCACGGGCGGCTACGACACGACGCTGAAGCTGTGGGACCTCACTGCGCGCCGCGAGAAGGCCACCTTCGAAGGCCACACCGGTTCCGTCCTGACGGTGGCCTTCAGCGCCGACGGCACCACCCTGTACTCCGGCGCCCTCATGGAGCTGCTCGCCTGGGACGCGAACAGCGGGGCCCCGAAGAAGAAGCTGGCTGCGTACGAGAGTGAGGACGACTTCGTCAGGTGCCTGGCCGTGAGCCCGGACGGCAAGACCCTCGCTGTCGGCGTCGGCGGCCGGATCGAGCTGATGGACCCGGTCACGGGCCGGATCCGCGAGACGCTTGAAGGGAAGGCGGGGAGCATTGCCTTCAGCCCGGACGGCAAGACCCTCGCCGGCGTCGCCGCCGAAGCCGACAAGAGCGGCATCCGATTGTGGAACACCGAGAACGGCCGCTTGCTGAAGACCCTGCGCGGCGGTGAGGACGCGAACTACTCCGAGGTGGCGTTCAGCCCCGACGGTAGGACTCTCATCGCGAGCGGCCTCGGCGTCCAGGTGTGGGACGTGGCCCCCGGAAGACTCACCAGGAAGCTCACCGATCAGCACAAGCACCTCGACAGCGCGGCGTACCGGCCCGCCGACGCCGGGACTTCGGGCAAGGCTATCGTCGTGGGAGGCGGCCGCTTCGTAGAGACCGAGAAGACCGACACCGTCGGCCGCACGGTCAGCGTCTGGGACGCGGACAGCGGAAATCTCGCCACCACCTTGGTCGTCGGCGATCCGAAGACCCCGATGCGGGCCTCCATCGGCCGCCTTGCCTTCACCCCGGACGGCAAGACTCTGGCGGGTGTGTGCACCCCGGCGGCCGGCGAGGACGGGATCGAGCCGTCGATCCAGCTGTGGAAGCTGCCGTGAGCGGCGGTGCCGGAGAGACCACTCAAGCCACCGCCTCACTCTGACCCCTACTGATCTCCTCGCACCGGACGGAACCCATGGACGCACTCAGGCCCGACGATCCGCAGTGGGTCGGCCCCTACCGCTTGGACGGACGGCTCGGGGAGGGAGGTATGGGATCGGTCTTTCTCGGTACTTCGCCCGGCGGCCGAAAGGTCGCAGTCAAGCTGATCAAGCGAGAGCTCTCGGCGACCCCGCAGTTCCGGGAGCGGTTCGCCCGCGAGGTGGACGCGGCGCGGCGGGTGGGCGGCTTTCACACCGCGCAGGTGGTCGACGCTGATCCCGGGGCCGAGTCCCCGTGGCTGGTCACGGCGTTCGTCCCCGGCCCGACGCTGTATGAAGTCGTCGCCAAGGACGGACCGCTGGATGCCATTGCCGTGCGGCGGCTCGGTGCGGGGCTCGCGGAAGGGCTCGCCGCGATCCACAAGTGCGGCCTTGTACATCGGGACTTGAAACCGGGCAACGTGATCATCGCCGACGACGGGCCGCGCGTTATCGACTTCGGTATCGCCCGCGCCGTGGACGCCAGCTCGCTCACCGCGACGGGCACGGTCATCGGCACCTACTCGTACATGTCGCCGGAGCAGATCCGCGCCGACCGGGCGGGGGCGGCGAGCGATGTGTTCTCGCTCGGCTCGGTACTCGCGTTCGCCGCGACCGGGCGCGGGCCGTTCGACGCGCCCACGCTGATCGAGATCGTCCAGCGCATCCTGGACAAGGCGCCCGCGCTCGACGGCATCGGCGACGGTGCGCTGCGGGATCTGCTCGCCGCGTGCCTGGCCAAGGCCCCCGAGGCGCGGCCGGTCGTTGATGAGCTGCCCGGGCGGTTCGCGACACGTGCGGCCGCGGGCGAAGGTGGGGCTGTGGGGCCGCGGCCGGTGGGAGCCGGCCCGGTAGACCCTCGTATCCCCGTGCTTCCCGCGGGTTCACCCGCGGCTGCCGTTTCCTCGCAGATGGCCCAGCTACCGACCGTCACCGCAGCCCCCGGTACTCCGCCACCGGGGCTCGGGCCGGTGAGCACCACCGAAGACGCGAACGGCACGCCGCGTCCGGGCGGGCTGTCGCGGCGCACGCTCCTGTTCGCCGGGCTCGGGACGGCGGCAGCCGCTACGGCGGTCGGGGTGCCGATCCTGCTGCGTGACAACGACAAGGCAGGCGGATCGTCCGACGTCGGCGATAAGCCCGGCCCCGCGCCGGGCACTTCGAAGCCGGACGAAACCGAAGAGGTCATTCTCCTCAAGGGCCTCGAAGACGGGCGGACGCTCGCCTTCAGTAAGGATGGCCAGCAGCTGTACGGTGCCGACAAGGACACCATCTGGCGCTGGAATCCGAGCACCGGGGCAGGCGACTCCGTCCACATCGGCGCCCAAAGGTACCTGCAGGACGTCGTGTTCAGCCGGGATCTCAGCTTCCTGGTCAGAGCGGAGGAGGGCAGGGTCCGCATCTGGGACACGACAACCGCCAAGATCGTGCACACGTTCACGCTGTCCACCGAGAGTGGCACGGGCCAGAAGGGCTGGCCCACAGGCCTGGCGATCAGCGCGGACGGTAAGCGGCTGGCCGCGAGCACCGGGGATAGCCTGCACCTTTGGGAGCTGCCGTCCGGCAAGCACATGGCCGTCTCCTCGAGCGAACCCGGCGGCCCTGTGGCGTTCCGCGGCGACGGTGAGATGCTGGTCAGCGGTTGGAACTCCCTGGAGACCCTGACCCCCGCGGGCAAGTCCACCGGCACGGTCAAGGACAGCAACAACACCGAGGTCGCCGCGTTCAGCCCGGACGGGAGCCTCCTCGCCTTCGGAAAAGGCGACGGCCACATCGTGCTGTGGAACACCGAATCCCGCTCGGAAGTCATCCGGTTCAAAGGCTGGGCCAAGGCCCTCGCGTTCCATCCGGAGGGACGCCTCCTGGTCAGCGGCGCCGGCACGACCGTCCACGTGTGGGACACGGTCGCGGGGAAAGAGGTCGGCAGCTACGAGTGCCCCAACCAGGTCGAGGCGGTGGCCGTCAGCCCGGACGGCAAGACCGTGGCGATCGGCCTCAACATGGCGATCGACTATGAAGCCAAGGACTCGGTCCTGCTCTGGCAGATGCCCTGACGTAGCCGGGGGTCGGACTCAAAGCACCCGCCTCACACCCAACCGAGTGTCACGGAACGTCCGCGTCGAGAGGCGCGAGGCCAGCCGACAGCTCGACGGTCGGCCTCCCCGCCCCTTCGGGGGCCCATCGACCACCCGACTGAGGGCTCCGCCGACGGCCGCCAAACCGCGCATGACGACCCATCAGAAACCGCGCCGCCCGTGCGTCATACGTGCGTCACGCACGTCAAACATGCGTCAAGATATCGCACCCAACGCATGTAACACCCATACCGCACACTCGGAGAAACGCCAGGTCAGGATTCCTTCTTCACCGGCTCCAGAATCGCCACGCACTCCACGTGATGCGTCATCGGGAACAAGTCGAACGCCCGCAGGGTCCGTACCCGGTAGCCGCCCTCCTTGAAGTACGCGATGTCGCGTGCCAGGGCCGCCGGGTCGCAGGCGACGTAGGCGATCCTTCGTGCTCCCAGGGTCGCGAGGTGCTTGACCGTCTGCTTGCCGGCTCCCGCGCGGGGCGGGTCCAGGACGATGAGGTCGACCTCGGTGATCCGGGTGCGCGGGAGGACCTGGTCGACCTTGCCCTGTTCGATGCGGACGCGGTCGTAGGCCTCGAGGTTGTGGCGGGCGTCCTCGACCGCGCGCTTGCCCGACTCGATGCCGAGGACCGCGCCGTTGTCGCCCACGCGGTCGGCGATGGCGCCCGCGAAGAGGCCGACGCCGCAGTAGAGGTCGAGGGCCGTGTCGCCCTTGCGGGGGGTCAGGCCCTGCATGACGGCGAGCATGAGGGTCTGGGCGGCCTTCGGGTGGACCTGCCAGAAGCCGCCGTTGCCGACGCGGTACGTGCGGTCGTCGGCGCGCTCGCGGACGAAGGGGCGGCCGTGGACGCGGTGGACGCCGCCGTCCTTCTCGTCGACGCGGAGGACCGAGACCGGCTTGTCCAGCTCCACCAGGGGAAGGCGCGCGCCGGGGCGCGGGGTCAGGACGACCTGACGGTCACCGGAGCCCGAGGCGGCGATCGCCTCGATCGAGGCCATGCCCTCCCAGGTCCGCTTCTCGATGCCGAGCTCGGAGACGCCCTCGGCCGCGATCATGCAGTGGTCGATCACCTCGACCTCGTGCGAGCGGTGCCTGCGCAGGCCCGCGTGGCCCTCGGTGTCCACGGCGTACTGGACGCGCGTACGCCACTGCGGGACCTCGCCCGCCGGGAGCTTGTCGCCCTCGGCCGGCATGACGGTGCCGTCCCAGCCGGCCTCCTCGGGGGTGAGCCCGGCCAGGCGCTGCAGCTGCTCGGCGATGACCTCGCCCTTGAGGCGGCGCTGGGCGCCCGGCTTGGCGTGCTGCCAGTCGCAGCCGCCGCACTTGCCGGGGCCCGCGAAGGGGCAGGGGGCCTCCACCCGGTCCTTGGAAGCCTCCAGGATCGTGACCGCGTCGGCGCGCAGGAAGCGGGAGGTCTCCTCGCCCTCGGTGACCCGGGCGACGACCCGCTCGCCCGGCAGCGCGTGCCGGACGAAGAGGACGCGGCCGGCCTCCGTACGCGCGATGCAGTGGCCGCCGTGCGCCACCGGGCCGACCTCGACCTCGTACTCTTCCCCGACCAACGAAGAAACAGGTGCGTTCTGCATGACGGGGGAACTCCAGAGAATGAGAGAGGTGGGCCGCCGCAGCGCGGCAGCCCACCAGTCTACGTGTCCGTGGCGACTCGGGACGCCTCAGCTCTTGGCCGCGGGCTCCTTCGAGCGCTTCTCGACCGGGCCACGGCGCACCGAACCCGGCGCGTTCCAGTCCTGACGCTTCCTGGCCCGCTTCTTCGCGGCCTCGGAGGACTGCAGCTGGTACGGGACGGACGTCACCATCACGCCGGGCGTGAAGAGCAGACGGCCCTTGAGCCGCAGCGCGCTCTGGTTGTGCAGCAGGTGCTCGTACCAGTGGCCGACGACGTACTCCGGGATGTAGACGGAGACGGCGTCGCGCGGGCTCTCACGGCGGATGTTCTTCACGTACTCGATCACCGGCCGGGTGATCTCGCGGTACGGCGAGTCGAGGATCTTGAGCGGTACGTTGATCCCGCGCCGCTCCCACTCCTCCTTGAGCGCCCTGGTCTCGGCCGGGTCGACGTTGACGCTCAGCGCCTCCAGCTCGTTCGCGTGCAGCAGCTTGGCGTAGGCGAGCGCCCGCAGCGTCGGCTTGTGCAGCTTGGAGACGAGGACGACGGAACGGACGCGCGAGGGGCGTACGTACTCGTCGGGGCGCTCCTCGGCGGCGGCGATCTCCTCCGCCACGGAGTCGTAGTGCCGGCGGATCGCGGTCATCGTCCCGTAGAAGATCACCATGCCGAGCAGCGCGACCCAGGCGCCGTGCGTGAACTTGGTGGCGAGGACGACGACCAGGACGAGGCCGGTGAAGAAGGCACCGAAGGTGTTGATCGCGCGGGAGCGGATCATGTGGCGGCGCTTGGCCGGGTCCTTCTCGGTCTTCAGGTGCCGGTTCCAGTGCCGGACCATGCCGGTCTGGCTGAGGGTGAAGGAGACGAAGACCCCGACGATGTACAGCTGGATCAGCTTCGTCGAGTCGGCCCCGTAGACCCAGACGAGGAGGGCGGCGGCGCCGGCGAGGAGCACGATGCCGTTGGAGAAGGTGAGGCGATCGCCGCGGGTGTGCAGCTGGCGCGGCAGGTACCGGTCCTGGGCGAGGATCGAGCCGAGGAGCGGGAAGCCGTTGTACGCCGTGTTGGCGGCCAGGAAGAGGACCAGCGCGGTGGCCGCGGCGAGGAGGATGAAGAAGAACGTTCCATCGCCGAACACGGCGGCCGCGACCTGGGAGATGACCGGGTCCTGGACGTAGCTCTCGCCGACGGGCACACCGTTGAGCAGCAGGTCCTGGGCGGGCTTCTCGGCCATCCGTACGTCGGTGGCCAGCGCCAGGAAGATGATGCCGCAGAACATGGTGACGGCCAGCGCGCCCATGAGCGCGAGCGTGGTGGCGGCGTTCTTCGACTTGGGCTTGCGGAAGGCGGGGACGCCGTTGGAGATCGCCTCGACGCCGGTGAGGGCGGCACAGCCGGAGGAGAAGGCGCGCAGCAGCAGGAAGAAGAGCGCGAAGCCGGCCAGGCCCTGGTGCTCGGGCTTGATCTCGAAGTCGGCGGTGGGGGCCCTCATGGTCTCGTCGAGGACGATCCCCTTGTAGGCGCCCCAGGCGATCATGATGAAGACGCCGGCGACGAAGACGTACGTCGGGATGGCGAAGAGGCTGCCCGACTCCTTCACCCCGCGCAGGTTCATCAGTGTCAGCAGAATGATGACGGCGACCGCGCAGAGGACCTTGTTCTCGACGACGAACGGGATGGCCGAGCCGAGGTTCTCGATTCCGGAGGAGATCGAGACGGCGACGGTCAGGACGTAGTCGACGAGCAGGGCGCTGGCGACGGTCAGTCCGGCCTTCGGGCCGAGGTTGGTGTTGGCGACCTCGTAGTCGCCGCCGCCGCTCGGGTAGGCATGGACGTTCTGCCGGTAGGAGGCGACGACCGTGAACATCAGGACGACGACGGCCAGCGCGATCCACGGGCTGAAGTGGTAGGCCGACAGACCCGCGATCGACAGGACGAGCAGCACCTCGCCGGGTGCGTACGCCACCGAGGACAGCGGGTCGGAGGCGAAGACGGGGAGAGCGATGCGCTTCGGGAGAAGGGTCTCCCCGAGCTTGTCGCTGCGCAGAGCCCGTCCGATCAAGATCCGTTTGGGCAGGTCGGTCAGTTTGGACACGGAGAGGATCGTAAGCGTTCGAAAAGGGCCACGCTCACCGCGACCCCCAATCCGCACGGAATCTCCCTGGCCGCCACCTCGGATGCGGTCCCGCTCGGCGTTGCCGCATAAGCTCGGATCGGGCAGCACGGCAGGGCGCTGCCCGCCACGGCCCGGGCCAGTCGGGTGAGGAAAGTTGTGAGCAGGGTGTATTCGCAGGTCGGTAAGACGATCAGGAGTGCGGGGTAAGGGGACGTGCACATCGTCATCATGGGCTGCGGGCGAGTGGGAGCCGCTCTCGCGCAGACCCTGGAGCAGCAGGGGCACACCGTCGCCGTCGTGGACCAGGACCCGACGGCTTTCCGCCGTCTGGGCTCGGGCTTCGGCGGACGCCGTGTCACCGGCGTGGGCTTCGATCAGGACACGCTGCGCGAGGCGGGGATCGAGGAGGCCGGCGCCTTCGCCGCCGTGAGCAGCGGCGACAACTCGAACATCATCGCGGCGCGGGTCGCGCGCGAGATGTTCGGCATCGAGAACGTGGCCGCCCGGATCTACGACCCGAGGCGCGCCGAGGTCTACCAGCGACTCGGCATCCCCACGGTCGCCACGGTCCGTTGGACCGCCGACCAGATGCTGCGGCGGCTGCTGCCGTGCGGCGCGGAGCCGCTGTGGACCGACCCGAGCGGTGGCGTGCAGCTCGCCGAGGTACACACCTCCCCGGCGTGGATCGGCCACAAGATCAGCAGGCTGCAGGACGAGACGGGTGTGCGCGTGGCGTTCCTCACCCGGCTCGGCGAGTCGATCATCCCCACGTCGCAGACCGTGCTGCAGGAGGGCGACCTCGTGCACGTGATGATGCGTACGGACGAGATCGCGAAGGTCGAGGCGGCCTTCGCCGAGGGTCCTGAGGAGGGCGGTCACTGATGCGTGTCGCTATTGCGGGCGCGGGTGCGGTGGGCCGCTCCATCGCGGGCGAGCTGCTGGAGAACGGGCACGAGGTGCTCCTGATCGACAAGGCGCCGACGGCCATCTCGGTGGAGCGGGTGCCGCAGGCGGAGTGGCTGCTCGCCGACGCCTGTGAGATCACCTCGCTCGACGAGGCGGCGCTGCAGCGCTGCAACGTGGTGATCGCGGCCACGGGTGACGACAAGGTGAACCTGGTCGTCTCGCTGCTCGCGAAGACCGAGTACGGCGTGCCGCGCGTGGTCGCCCGGGTGAACAACCCGAAGAACGAGTGGCTCTTCAACGAGTCCTGGGGCGTGGACGTCGCCGTGTCGACGCCGCGTCTGATGTCGGCCCTCGTGGAGGAGGCGGTGAGCGTCGGCGACCTGGTCCGGCTGCTGCGCTTCAGCCACGGCGACGCGAACCTCGTGGAGCTGACGCTCCCGCCGGAGTCCGCGATCGCGGGTACTGCGGTCGGCGATGTGGCCTGGCCGCAGGACACCTCCTTGGTGACGATCATCCGCGGCTCGCGGGTGCTGACCCCGAGCCCCGAGGAGACCCTGGAGGCGGGCGACGAGCTCCTCTTCGTGGCCGCCCAGGCTCGCGAGGAGCAGCTGGAGGACCTGCTGTCGGTCCGCCGCGACACGTCGACGGCGAGCTGATCCGAAGCCGACGCGCTGTTACGAGGAAGGGCCCGGGACCTTGAGAGGTCCCGGGCCCTTCCGTCTGCACCACACGGTCCGTGCGTGACGCGCTCCGAGCGTGACGCGCCCGGTGCTCCGTACGCCGCGCGCTCCGGGCGTTGCGTGCCCCGTGCTCAGCACCGCCACGCGCTCCGCGCTTACGCCTCCGGCTGTCGCGCCGCGGCCGCCTTGCGGGCCTTCTCGGCCTCTTCCTCGGCTTCCATCTCGGCGAAGACGTCGATCGGCGGCGGCGCCTTCGCGAGGAAGACCCACGTCAGATACACCGCGAGCAGGAAGGGCGGGATCTTCAGAGCGACCAGGACCCAGCCGAACTTGGTCGTGTCGGCCCACCAGTACATCGGGAAGAGGATCGCGCACTTGCCGAGCAGGATCAGGCCCCACGCCCAGCTCGCCTTCGTGTACGCCTTCTTGCGGCCGGGGTTGCGGGTCCGCCAGGAGAGGTTCTCCTTGAAGACCGGGCCGAGGATCAGGCCGATCAGCGGGACGCCCGCGAGCGCGGTGACGATGTACGCGAGGGCGAGGCCCAGCGTGTACAGCATGCCCGGCAGATAGAAGTCCTTGGCGTTGCCCGTCATCATCGCGAAGACCACGCCGAACGCCACACCGAAGACACCGCTGAACGCGTGCTTGACGGTGTCACGGCGGACCAGCCGGACGGCGACGAGGACCAGGGAGACCGCGAGTGCCGCGATCGCCGAGACGTGCAGGTCCTTGTTGATCGTGAAGATCGTGACGAAGAGAAGGCCGGGCAGGACCGTCTCGACCATGCCCCGCAGGCCGCCGAAGGCCTCGAACAGCGCGGCCTCGGTGACCTCCTTCGCGGCCTGGGAATCTTGGTGCGCCTGAGTGTCCTGGGCGTCCTGATCCGTCGTCGGCTTGTCGAACGACGTCACCGGCTACTCCTGTCCGAGCGGTCGGAGCTCGTATTTGGGGTTGAAGAGGACCCGCCGGCCGTGGCTCATCGAGATGCGACCGGAGGCGATCAGCTTGCGGCCCGGCTCGATGCCCACGATGGACCGCCGACCCAGCCACACCACGTCCAGCGGGGCCGTGCCGTCGAACAGCTCGGCCTCGAGGGCCGGCACACCGGCCCGAGGACGCAGGGTGACCGTGCGCAAGGTACCAGTCACCTTGACTATCTGGCGGTCGGAGCAGTCGGAGATACGCGTGCAGCCCGACGCCTCGGCGTCCTCCTGGAGCTCGACGGACTCCAGCTCCTCCTGCGAGGTGGACAGCCGGTCGAGCATCCGGCGGAACCGTCCGGCCGGCTTCTCTGTACGCGGTGCAGCACTCATACAGAAAGCGTACCGGCCCCCGCCGACAGCGGAACCGGCCGCAGTTCGCCGCCTCCTCCGACACCCCCACAGCCCGTCTCGGCGCAGATCTCCGCGCCGATCCCTGCGCCGGTCTCGGCCCCCGTCCCGGCGACCTCTCAGCGCTCGAAGCGGTAGCCCATGCCCGGTTCGGTGACGAAGTGCCGAGGGTGCGAGGGATCGGCCTCCAGCTTGCGCCGCAGCTGCGCCATGTACACCCGCAGATAGTTGGTCTCGGTGCCGTACGAGGGGCCCCAGACCTCCTGGAGGAGCTGCTTCTGGCTGACCAGGCGCCCACTGTTGCGGACGAGGACTTCGAGCAGGTGCCACTCGGTGGGCGTGAGGCGGACGTCGCGCCCGTCCCGGTGGACCTTCTTCGCGGCCAGGTCGACCGTGAAGCCCTCGGTCTCGACGACCACGACGCCGTCCTCGCCGCCGCCGCCGACCGGCTCGGCCCGGCGGACCGCGGCGCGCAGCCGGGCCAGGAGCTCGTCCATCCCGAACGGCTTGGTGACGTAGTCGTCGGCGCCCGCGTCCAGCGCCTCGACCTTCTCGTCCGATGTGTGCCGCGCCGAGAGCACCAGGATCGGCACCCGCGTCCAGCCGCGCAGGCCCTTGATGACCTCGACGCCGTCGAGGTCGGGCAGTCCGAGGTCGAGGACGACCACATCGGGGTGGCGCTCGGCGGCCATCCGGAGGGCGGTGGCGCCGTCGGGCGCCGCGTCCACCTCGTACTTCCGCGCCTTGAGGTTGATCACCAGCGCGCGGACGATCTGCGGCTCGTCGTCGACGACGAGAACCCGGGTCATCGAGGGCTTCCTTCTCTCTGTCGGTCTGCTGAGGGTCGTGCTGCTGACGTCCGGATCGCGGCGACGGACCGGACGGTCGGATCCCGCGGGCGGATCCGCCGCCTCAGGAAATCACCCGGGCGGGTACGTCGGCGGGCGGCGGTGACCGTCGTCCTGTCACGGCCCGGAGGGTGAGGGTCATCGTGAGTCCGCCGCCGGGCGTGTCCTCGGCGGTGATGGTGCCGCCCATCGCCTCCACGAAGCCGCGGGCGACCGCGAGCCCGAGGCCGACCCCGGAGCCGCGCGGGGCGTCGCCGAAGCGCTGGAACGGCTCGAAGATGCCGTCCTTGCTCTCGTCGGGCACCCCGGGCCCCCGATCCACGACCCGCAGTTCGACCCGCTCGCCCAGGGCGCTGGCGGAGACGGCCACGGGGACGCCGGGCGGGCTGTACTTCACGGCGTTCTCGACGATGTTGGCGACGGCCCGCTCCAGGAGCCCCTTGTCGACCTCGACCATGGGGAGGGTCTCGGGGATGTCCAGCTCGGCGCTGCCGTCGGGAACCCCGCCGAGCGCCATGGGGACGACCTCGTCGAGGTCGATGTCGCGGATCAGCGGGGCGACGGTGCCGGTCTGGAGCCGGGACATGTCGAGGAGGTTGCCCACCAGGTGGTCGAGCCGGTCGGCGCCGTCCTCGATGCCCTCCAGGAGTTCGGCGCGGTCCTGCTCGGACCATTCGACGTCGTCGGAGCGCAGGGAGGAGACGGCCGCCTTGATTCCGGCGAGCGGGGTACGGAGGTCATGACTGACGGCCGCGAGCAGGGACGTACGGATCTTGTTGCCTTCTGCCAGCTTGCGGGCCTCCTCGGCCTCGCCGATGAGCCGCTGCCGGTCCAGCACCACCGCGGCCTGCGCCGCGAACGCGCCCAGCACCCGCCGGTCCTCCGCCGGCAGCACCCGACCGGTCAGCGCGAGGGCCAGATGCTCGCCGACGGGCATGTCCACGTCCGCGTCCTCGGGTCGGGCCACGGGGTGCGCGCCCACGCTCGCCGCGCAGGTCCAGGGCTCTACGTCGCTCTGCCGTTCCAGCAGGGCGACGGACTCCATGGCGAAGGTCTCCCTGACCCGTTCCAGCAGGGACTCCAGGCTCGTCTCGCCGCGCAGCACGCTGCCCGCGAGGAAGGAGAGCGTCTCGGCCTCGGCCCGCAGCCGGGCCGCCTGATGGGTGCGGCGGGCCGCCAGGTCGACGACCGAGGCCACCGACATGGCGACGCCGAAGAAGACGGCGATCGCGACGATGTTCTTGGGGTCGGCGATGGTCACCTGGTGCAGGGGCGGCGTGAAGAACCAGTTCAACAGGAACGAGCCGAACGCGGCCGAGGCCAGCGCCGGCATGAGTCCGCCCAGCAGCGCCGAGGCCACGGTCAGCGCCAGGAACAGCAGCATGTCGTTGGCGAGGCCCAGGTCGGCGTCGACATGGGTGAGCAGCAGGGCCAGCAGTCCGGGTCCCGCGATGCCGACGATCCAGCCCCAGATGATCCGGGAGCGGCCGAGGCGGGCGCCGCGGGCGACGGGCAGTCCGCGGCCCTTGGCGACCTCCTCGTGGGTGACGATGTGGACGTCGAGGTCAGGTCCCGACTCACGGGCGACGGTCTGGCCGACGCCGGGTCCGAGCATGTATTGCCAGGTCTTGCGGCGGCTGGAGCCGAGGACGATCTGGGTGGCGTTGACACCCCGGGCGAATTCGAGGAGGCCCGAGGGGATGTCGTCGCCTATGACGTGGTGGAACGTTCCGCCGAGGTCCTCGACCAGGGTCCGCTGGAGGGCGAGTTCCTTGGGCGAGGCGGCTGTGAGGCCGTCGCTGCGGGCGATGTAGACGGCGAGGACCTCACCGCCCGCGCCCTTCTCGGCCAGCCGGGAGGCGCGCCGGATGAGGGTGCGGCCTTCGGGTCCGCCGGTGAGTCCGACGACGATCCGCTCGCGGGCCTGCCAGGTGGAGCGGATGTTGTGCTCGCCCCGGTACTGCTGGAGGTATTCGTCGACCCGGTCGGCGGTCCACAGCAGCGCGAGCTCGCGGAGCGCGGTCAGATTGCCGGGGCGGAAGTAGTTGGCGAGGGACGCGTCGATCCTGTCCGGCTTGTATATGTTTCCGTGGGCCATGCGGCGGCGCAGGGCCTGCGGCGACATGTCGACGAGCTCGATCTGGTCGGCGCGACGGACGACCTCGTCCGGGACGGTCTCCTGCTGCCGCACGCCGGTGATCGACTCGACGACGTCGCCCAGGGATTCGAGGTGCTGGATGTTGACCGTCGATATGACGTCCACCCCGGCGGCGAGCAGTTCCTCGATGTCCTGCCAGCGCTTGCCGTTGCGGGAGCCGGGGACGTTGGTGTGGGCGAGTTCGTCGACGAGCGCGACGGCCGGCTTCCTGGCCAGGACCGCGTCCACGTCCATCTCGGTGAAGGTCGCGTCGCGGTATTGGAGCGTGCGGCGCGGCACCTGTTCCAGGCCGTGCAGCATGACCTCCGTACGCGGACGGTCGTGGTGCTCGACGAAGGCGACGACGCAGTCCGTACCGCGCTCCACGCGCCGGTGCCCCTCGGAGAGCATCGCGTACGTCTTGCCGACGCCCGGTGCCGCACCCAGGTAGATCCGTAGCTTGCCGCGTCCCATGGCATGACCTTACGTCCAGCGAAACGGACATTCTGCACGAGGGGCAAGGCCCGGGGGCCGTATTGACGGGATCCTGATGTGGCCTTCTGTCCGTCCTGCGGGCGGATCGGACATCGGATATCGGATCCGAAATCCAATGTCCGATATCCGATATCCGGAACCCTCAGTGCTCGATGATCTCGCCGTCGCTCAGTTCGAGCACGCGGTCAGCGAGCCCCAGAAGCTGGGTGTCGTGCGTGGCCACCAGCGCCGTGACGCCCTCGCTGCGAACCACCGCGCGCAGGAGCTCCATCACCGCGAGCCCGGTCTCGGCGTCGAGCTGGCCCGTCGGCTCGTCGGCGATCAGCAGGGCCGGCCTGTTGGCGAGGGCGCGGGCGATGGCGACGCGCTGCTGCTGACCGCCGGAGAGTTCGCCGGGGCGCTGGGCCGCGTGGTCGGCGAGGCCGACCAGGGCGAGGAGGAGGGCGATCCGCTCCTCGCGCTCCTTCGGGTCCGCCCTGCGCAGCCGGAGGGGTACGCCGACGTTCTCGGCGGCGGTGAGGATCGGGATCAGCCCGAAGGACTGGAAGATGAAGCCGATACGGTCCCGGCGCAGCTCCAGGAGCCCGTCCTCCCCGAGCTCCGCGAGGTCCGTGCCGCCGATGGTGATCCGGCCGCCGTCGGGGCTGTCGAGGCCGCCGACCAGGTTGAGCAGCGTGGTCTTGCCGGATCCGGAGCGGCCCTTGAGCGCGACGAGCTCGCCGCGTGGGATGTCGAAGGAGACCCCGCGCAGGGCATGCACGGCGGCCGCGCCCGTACCGTACGAGCGGTGCAGGTTCTCGACCCGGACCATGGGTCCGCCGGACGGGTCCTCGGCCACCGCCGTGCCGGACCGCGCGCTGCTGTCACTCATCCCCGCACTCCCCCTCGTCGAACGTGTGCGCCCGTCAGTATGTGCCGCCGAGGGGCCGCCGGGCCAGGGGCCGGGACCCGCGGGTGGGCCCCTTCCGGGACGAGGTGTTCGGATGGCGCCCCACCGGCCTTACGGAATCAGAGGTTCAGCGGACCTCGGTGATCTCCGGTCCGCGCTGGAGCTGGCCCATGCCGCCGGAGAAGCGCGAGCCCTCCTGCTCCTCCTGCTGGACGCCCTCGGGCACCATCTGCGCGTCGTTCGGGAGCTTGAGGACGATCGGGTCGCGCGGAGCCATCGGGCCCTCGCCCCGGACCACGACCGTGTCCCGCACGATCTGCTCCAGCAGACCGGCGGCCTCCGGCTGCACCGCGCCCTGCCCGGAGATCACTCCGCGCAGGAACCAGCGGGGTCCGTCGACACCCACGAAACGCACCAGCTGCACACCGCCGGTGCCGTCGGGCAGCTGCACCGGGACCTGGGCCCGCAGCTCCCAGCCCAGCGGGCCCTCGACCTCGTCGATGACACCGCCCTGCTGGGTGATGCCGGAGGCGATCTCCTCGCGGACCTCGCCCCAGATGCCTTCCTTCTTCGGTGCGGCGAAGGCCTGCAGCTGCACGGCGCTGTCGCGCAGGACGACGGTCGCCGCGACGATCGCGTCGCCCGCCACCTCGACCCGAAGCTCCATGCCCTCGACACCGGGCACGAAGATGCCGCCCAGGTCCACCCGCCCGTCCTCGGGCTTGGAGACCTCGGAGATGTCCCACGGCCCGTCGGGGCGGGGGGCCGGCGGAAGGTTCACCCGACGCGGGGCGTCCTTACCGTCGGTGCCGACCTCGTCGACGACCTGCTCGGCCTCGCCCGCTGCGTCCTCAGCGGCACCGCTCTTCTTGCGACGTCCGAACACGTCACTGTCCTTCCCGGTCGGATACGACCGAAGCGTATCGATTCCCACCCGTTGTGCCGTCCACGGCGGCATGACCGCCGGTGGACCCGAAGCCCCCCTCGGCCCGCGCCGAGCCGGGAAGCTCCGCCACCTCGTGGAAGCGCACCTTCTCGACCTGCTGGACGACCAGTTGGGCAATCCGGTCGAACCGTTCGAACCGCACGCTTTCGCGCGGGTCGAGATTGACCACGATCACCTTGATCTCTCCACGGTACCCGGCATCCACCGTCCCCGGGGCATTCACGAGGGCGACTCCGCACCTGGCAGCGAGCCCGGAGCGCGGGTGGACGAAGGCTGCGTAGCCGTCGGGCAGGGCGATGGAGACCCCGGTGGGCAGCACGGCCCGCTCCCCGGGGGCCAGGACGGCCGCCTCGGTGGTCACGAGATCGACTCCGGCGTCGCCGGGGTGGCCGTAGGCCGGGATCGGTACGTCCGGGTCCAGGCGCCGGATCAGGACGTCGACAGGGTTGCGCATCAGGGGTTCACCTCGAAGGCGCGGGCGCGCCGGACCTGGTCGGGGTCGGACATGGCTGCCTGGATCTCCTCCGGGCGGCCGTTGTCGATGAAGTGGTCGACCTTGACCTCGATGAAGAGGGCGTCGGCGCGGACCGCGACGGGGCCCTCGGGCCCGCCGATCCGGCCGGTGGCGGTCGAGTAGATCTTGCGCCCGTGCACGGCGGTGACCGCGGCCTCCAGGTGCAGGACGGTGCCGACCGGAACGGGCCGCGCGAAGTCGGTCTCCAGCCGGCCGGTGACGGCGATGACCCGCAGCAGCCAGTTCAGGGAGCCGAGGGTCTCGTCGAGCGCCGTGGCGAGGACGCCGCCGTGCGCGAGCCCGGGGGCTCCCTGGTGGTCGGGGGTCACCGTGAACTCGGCGGTGACGGTCACGCCCTCGCCGGCCCGGGCCTCCAGGTGGAGACCGTGGGGCTGGCCGCCGCCGCACCCGAAGCAGTACTCGTAGTGCGCACCGAGCAGCTCGCCGGGGGCGGGCGCGTCGGGGTGGCGTACCGGCGGTATGGCGTCGGCCGGCGGGGTGAGGGCGGCAGATGTTGCAGTCACAGCCGCAGACCTTACCCGCGAGGCCGGGCGCAGGTCGCGCCGTGCCAAGCTTGGAGGTATGCAGCCTTCCGTACCGTCTTCCGCGCCGCGCTTCGACGAACGTCTGACCGCCCCCCGCTCCTGGTGGGTGATCACGGTCCTGCTGGGCCTGTCCGGCGGTCTGGTGATGTTCCCGCTGGGTACGGTGCCGACGCTGGTCGGACTGATCGCCGCGACGGCGCTGGCGGCGGTCGTGGTCTCCTCGTACGGCTCGGCCCGGATCCGGGTGGTGGCCGGTTCGCTGGTGGCGGGCGACGCGCGGATCCCGGTCTCGGCGCTGGGCGCGCCGGAGGTACTGGACGCGGAGGAGGCGCGCGCCTGGCGCACGTTCAAGGCCGACCCGCGCGCCTTCATGCTGCTGCGCAGCTATGTCCCGCGGGCGGTCCGGATCGAGGTGACCGATCCGACGGACCCGACGCCTTACGTCTATCTGTCCAGCCGTGACCCGGAGGGCCTCGTCGCGGCCCTGGAGGCCGCACGCGCGGAGAACCCCGGCGCCGAGGCCGGGACCGGCGAGGCGCTGACCGCCGAGGTCCGGACCGGCGAGGTCTAGAAGCCGATCTCCTTGGGGTTCTCGGGCTGCTCCAGCGGGGGCAGCCCCTCCAGGTCGCCCCAGGGCACCTGGCGCCTCCGCAGGTCCTTGCGGACGTGCTGGGCGAGCTTCTTGGTGTCTCGGCGGTTCATCACGGCGCCCACGGCGGCACCGACCATGAACGGCATCAAGTTCGGCAGGTTGCGCACCATGCGCTTCATGATCTGCTGGCGCAGCTCTCGCTTGAGCTGCCCGCCGAGCGCCGCGTTGACGGTGGTCGGCTTGGTGGGGTCGATGCCCCGTTCCTCCGTCCAGGAGGTCAGATACGCGGTCGATCGCTGGGTGAGCGTGCCGGGCGGCCGCAGGCCGTACACCTCGTGCAGCTCGGCGATGAGCTTGAGCTCGATCGCGGCGACTCCGGTGATCTCCGCCGCGAGCTCGGCCGGCATCGCGGGGGGTACGGGCATCATCGCGGCGGCGCCGATGCCCGCGCCGACGGTCGAGCTGGCGTTGGCGGCGCCCGCGACGAGTCTGTCGGCGATCTGCTCGGGTCCCATGCCCGGAAAGTGCCTGCGCAGGGTCGCCAGGTCCCGGACGGGAACGCGCGGGGCGATCTCGATGATCCGGTCGGCGAGGTAGCCGATCCCGGCCTTGGCGCTCTCGCCGCCACGCTTCACGCCGCGTTTGACGGCGTCGATCCGCGCGCGGTCGAGTTTCATACGGTCCAGCTGTGCGCGTGCCGGATCGGCGACGCGTTTGACGGCGTCGAGCCGGCGCCCGCCGTGCGAGGCCTTCCGATCCACCGGCTCGGGCGTTCCGCCCGACTCGGTCGTGCCGACTGCCTCGAGCGAGGCCGAGGGGCCCCGCTCGTCGTCACGTGCGCCGAGGGAGGGCAGGAGGGTGCTCTGCTCGGCTTCGGATGCCTCCTGAGCACCCTCCGCCGGGTCCGAGCCGCCCTGATACGCCTCCGGCCTCCCAGGAAGCCGGAAGCGTCGCTTCCGAGACGGTGAGTCGCCTGCCACGGCAGAGCGATCTCAGTCGCAGTCGCGGCAGATCGGCTGACCGTTCTTCTCCCGGGCCAGCTGGCTGCGGTGGTGCACGAGGAAGCAGCTCATGCAGGTGAACTCGTCGGCCTGCTTGGGCAGGACCCGTACGGCGAGCTCCTCGTTCGACAGATCGGCGCCGGGCAGCTCCAGGCCTTCAGCGGCCTCGAACTCGTCGACGTCGACCGTCGAGGTCGACTTGTCGTTCCGGCGGGCCTTCAGTTCCTCAAGGCTGTCCGAATCGACGTCGTCGTCGGTCTTGCGTGGGGTGTCGTAATCCGTTGCCATGTCGCTCTCCCCCTCTGGGTGGTTGCGGTGTCTCCAGCGCACGTAACGCGTGAGAGGCCGGACTTGTGCCCGACCCGAGGCGGAGATTTTGCCTCACATCAAGGTCTGTTACTCAATCGACACCCAACCGGCCCTCTCACGAGTGATCGGCTTTGGGTGGCGAACGGGACCGTACACGGTCCACCTGCCGTCCTTCACGGGCGCCACCCCGTGTACTTCCCGTCATCCAGGCCCCCGGAAACCCGGACTTTTCCGGGTTTTCCGAGGGATTTCTCAATCACGGAGAGTAGAGAGTCGGATGCTCGCCCCTGTGATCGATCACACATGAGCGTCTCAGGAACGGCATCCGAGAATTCCGCGCAAAGCGAACGGAACCGGCTGGTACCCGAAGTGTGTCAGATCGGGAGAGTGACACGCATCACGAGACCGCCGCCTTCGCGGGGCTCCGCGATGATACGGCCACCGTGAGCGCGCGCGACGGAACGCGCGATCGACAGGCCGAGACCGACTCCCTTGTCGCTCCCGGTCCGCTCCTGCCGAAGCCTTCTGAACGGCTCGAAGAGGTTGTCGATCTCGTACGCGGGAACCACGGGACCCGTGTTCGAGACGACGAGAACCGCCTGGCCGTGCTCGGTCTCGGTGGTGACCTCCACCCAGCCTCCCTCGGCCACGTTGTACCTCACGGCGTTCTGGACCAGGTTCAGGGCGATCCGTTCGAGCAGGACGCCGTTGCCCTGGACGACGGCGACCTCCCGCTCGCCGCGGACCTCCACGCCCTTGGCCACCGCCTCCGCATGCACCTGGTCGATGGCGCGCGACGCGACCTCGGCGAGGTCCACGGGTTTGCGCTCCACGATCTGGTTGTCGCTGCGGGCCAGCAGCAGCAGGCCCTCCACCAGCTGCTCGCTGCGCTCGTTGGTGGCGAGCAGGGTCTTGCCCAGCTGTTGGAGCTCCACGGGCGCCCCGGGGTCCGAGAGGTGGACCTCGAGGAGCGTGCGGTTGATCGCCAGCGGGGTGCGCAGCTCGTGCGAGGCGTTCGCCACGAACCGCTGCTGGGCGGTGAAGGCCCGCTCCAGACGCTCCAGCATCTCGTCGAAGGTGTCGGCGAGCTCCTTCAGCTCGTCGTCCGGACCGTCCAGCTCGATCCGCCGGGCCAGATCGGATCCGGCCACCTGACGGGCGGTCCGGGTGATCCGGCCGAGCGGGGACAGGACGCGCCCAGCCATCGCGTAACCGAAGGCGAAGGCGATGATGCTCAGCCCGAGGAGGGCGAACAGCGAGCGGCGCAGGAGATCGTCGAGCGCCAGGTCCCGCTGGTGCTGGAGGCAGGCGGAGACGGCTTCGTTGAGCTGCTCCCCGGTGCCTTGGACGGGCAGCTGACACCAGGAGGTGGTCGGCTGGACCTTGCCCTCGACGACCTTGAACGGCAGCTCGGACGCGCTGTCGCCCAGCGCCTGCGCGGTGAAGAGATAGATGATCGACAGCAGCAGGATGCCGGCGATCAGGAACATGCCTCCGTAGAGGAGGGTGAGCCGTATCCGGATCGTCGGACGGAGCAGGGGCCTGACCGGGTCCCTGGGGTCCCAGGTCGGCTTCGGCGGCGCCTGAGGGGGCGCGGGGGTCGCGGCCACCGGGTCAGATCCGGTAGCCGGAGCCGGGGACCGTGACGATGACGGGCGGTTCGCCGAGCTTGCGGCGCAGGGTCATCACCGTGACCCGTACGACGTTGGTGAACGGGTCCGTGTTCTCGTCCCAGGCTTTCTCCAGGAGCTGCTCGGCCGAGACGACCGCACCCTCGCTGCGCATCAGGACCTCCAGAACGGCGAACTCCTTGGGTGCGAGCTGCACCTCCTTGCCGTCGCGGAAGACCTCGCGGCGGTTCGGGTCGAGCTTGATGCCGGCGCGCTCCAGGACCGGCGGCAGCGGCACGGTGGTGCGCCGGCCGAGGGCCCGCACGCGCGCGGTGAGCTCGGTGAACGCGAAGGGCTTGGGGAGGTAGTCGTCGGCCCCCAGCTCAAGGCCCTCCACACGGTCGCTGACGTCGCCGGAGGCCGTGAGCATCAGGACGCGGGTGGGCATCCCCAGCTCGACGATCTTGCGGCAGACGTCGTCGCCGTGGACCAGGGGGAGGTCCCGGTCCAGAACCACCACGTCATAGTCGTTCACCCCGATGCGCTCCAGGGCGGCGGCGCCGTCGTACACGACGTCGACTGCCATGGCCTCCCGGCGCAGTCCGGTGGCCACCGCATCGGCGAGCAGCTGCTCGTCCTCGACGACGAGTACGCGCACGTCTGTCATTCCTTCCTGAGAGCCCGGGTCCTTCACGCGGACCCGGGCGGTTTGAGCACTGACTGTGCGTATCCATCCTGCCCGGTACGCGCGTAAACCGGCTGTAAGGCGGCGTACGGGCGGCTGCGGGAGGGCGCGCGGGAGGGGAGGGGGCGTGTGGGGGCACGAGCGGGGTCGGAGAGGGGCGCGCGGAGAATTCACCGGATTCACGGGCCAGTTGAGGTTTCTGTGAGGAAAGGCGTGGGGAGGACGTCTGCACACCCCGCGATCACGCCCTGTATGTGGCGCGCCACAAGCCGCTCTGTCCCCCAGAGGTTGCAGCGTGTGATCCACCCCACCCTCGGCACACCCCCGTGCCACCGACCCATGACGAGGGGGCGCACGATGGACGCTTTCACCGCAGGACTGCTGCAGCGCATAAGGACTGCGCAGACCGACCTCACACGGGCACGCGAGACGGGCGACGACTTCCTCGCGGAGGTCGAGCAGGCCGAGCTCGACGACCTGCACCGCCTGGCCGCCGAGCACGGCGTGGAGGTCGGCGCCGCCAGCGCCTGACCCTGGACATGGAGGGGCCCCGGTGTCGTCGACACCGGGGCCCCTTCGCATGTGCGGACACTCCCTAGTCGCGCCAGGCCCCGAACTCCTCCAGAAGCCCCTGGAGCGGCTCGAAGACCCCCGGTGGGGCCGCGATCGTCAGCTCGCCCGACGGGCGCTCTCCGGGCCGTCCACCGGTCAGGGCGCCCGCCTCGCGGGCGATCAGGTCGCCGGCGGCGAGGTCCCACGGATTGAGGCCGCGCTCGTAGTAGCCGTCGAGACGGCCCGCGGCGACGTCGCAGAGGTCGATGGCGGCCGATCCGCCCCGGCGGATGTCGCGCAGGCGCGGGATCATGCGCTGCGCGATGTCGGCCTGGCGGGCGCGGCGGGTCTGCACATAGGCGAAGCCGGTGGAGATCAGCGCCTGCTCCAGCGGGGGCGCGGGGCGCACGGACAGCCGGCGCTCCCCCACGTACGCCCCGCCGCCGAGAACGGCCCGGTACGTCTCGTGCCGCAGGGGTGCCTCGACGACCCCGACGACGGTTTCTCCGTCGCGCTCGGCGGCGATGGAGACGGCCCAGGTGGGCAGGCCGTAGAGATAGTTCACGGTGCCGTCGAGCGGGTCGATCACCCAGCGGACTCCGCTGGTGCCGGGGCTGGAGGCGCCCTCCTCGCCGAGGAAGCCGTCGTCGGGCCGGTGCTCGGAGAGGAAGCCGGTGATGAGCTTCTCGGCGGCGATGTCCATCTCGGTGACGACGTCGATCGGGCTGGATTTCGTCTTCGCCACCGTCAGGTCGTCCGGCCTGCCGTCGCGCAGCAGGGCGCCGGCCCGGCGCCCTGCCTCCAGGGCGAGGTCGAGCAGTTCGGCGAGCAGGGGGTCGGTCGGCACAGGGTTCACGGGCTCGGTCACAAGCACTCCTTATGCGTACGGGCTGTCGGCTCCGGCCGCCGCGGGCCGCTCCGCCCTCGCCGGGCAGCAGCCGATGGGACAGAGGTCGTGGGAGGCCCCGAGGGCGCCCAGGGCGCAGCGCTCGACCCGGACGCCGCGCTCGCTCGCCGCGCGCTCCAGGAGGAGGTCCCGTACGGCCGCCGCGAAGCGCGGGTCGGCTCCGACGGTCGCGGAGCGCCGGACGGGGAGCCCCAGCTCGGCGGCCTTGGCGGTGGCCTCGGTGTCGAGGTCGTACAGCACCTCCATGTGGTCCGAGACGAAGCCGATCGGGACCATCACGGCGGCCGGGACCCCGGCGCCGTGCAGCTCCTCCAGGTGATCGCAGATGTCCGGTTCCAGCCAGGGGATGTGCGGGGCGCCGCTCCGGGACTGGTAGACGAGCTTCCAGGGGTACTCGACGCCGGTCCTCTTGTGGACCTCGTCGACGATCACCCGGGCCACGTCGAGGTGCTGCTTCACATAGGCGCCTCCCTCGCCGTGCTCGCCGGCCGGTCCGGAGGAGTCCGCCGCCGAGTCGGGGATCGAGTGGGTGGTGAAGGCGAGGTGCGCGCCGGCCCGGACGGAGTCGTCGAGGTCGGCCAGCGAGGCGAGCACTCCCTCGACCATGGGCTCGACGAAGCCGGGGTGGTTGAAGTAGTGCCGGAGCTTGTCGACGCGGGGCAGCGGGAGCCCCTCGGCCTCCAGCTCCGAGAGCGCGTCGGCGAGGTTCTCCCGGTACTGCCGGCAGCCGGAGTACGAGGCGTAGGCGCTGGTGGTGAGGACGGCGATGTGTCGCCTGCCGTCGGTGACCATCTCCCGCAGGGTGTCGGTGAGGTACGGCGCCCAGTTCCGGTTTCCCCAGTAGACCGGCAGGTCGAGGCCGGCCTGCTCGAACTCCGCGCGCAGGGCGTCGAGCAGCGCGCGGTTCTGGTCGTTGATCGGGCTGACACCGCCGAAGAGGAAGTAGTGCTGCCCCACTTCCTTGAGCCGCTCCTTCGGAATGCCTCGGCCGCGGGTGACGTTCTCGAGGAACGGGACGACGTCGTCCGGGCCCTCGGGACCGCCGAAGGAGAGCAGCAGAAGGGCGTCGTAGGGTGCGGGATCGTACTGATCGGACATGGCACCGATCCTCCCATCCGCCACTGACGGCCGATGGCGCGCCCCGACCGAAATTACGGCTGCGGCATTCACTTCAACACCGTAGGCTTTAGCTATTAATTACACGTGTTGAGCCGACGCCCGGAGATCCCCTTGCCCAGTCCCTACCGCGCGATCTTCGCGGCGCCCGGCACCAGATCGTTCTCGGTCGCCGGTTTCATAGGCCGGATGCCGCTGTCCATGATGGGCATCGGCATCGTCACCATGATCTCCCAGGTGACGGGAAGGTACGGGCTCGCGGGCGCGCTCTCCGCGACCATGGCCATGTCCGCCGCCGTGCTCGGCCCGCAGGTCTCACGGCTGGTCGACAGGCACGGGCAGCGCCGCGTGCTGCGCCCCGTGACCCTGGTGTCGCTGGTCGCGGCCGCCGGACTGCTGCTCTGCGTCCAGCAGGGCGCCCCGGACTGGACCCTGTTCGTCTTCACCGCCGTGATCGGCTGCGTGCCGAGCCTCGGTGCCATGACCAGGGCCCGCTGGGCGGACATCTACCAGGGGGAGGCGCGCCGGCTGCACACCGCGTACTCCTGGGAGTCGATCGTCGACGAGGTGTGCTTCATCTTCGGCCCGATCATCTCCATCGGTCTGTCGACCATCTGGTTCCCCGAAGCCGGCCCGCTGTTCGCGGCCGTCTTCCTCGCCATCGGCGTCTTCTGGCTGACGTCGCTGCGGGCCACCGAGCCCGAGCCGCACCCGAGCGACGGGAGCTCCGGCGGCTCCGCGCTCCGCTCCCCCGGACTCCAGATCCTGGCCCTCGCCTTCGTCGCCACCGGCGCGATCTTCGGCTCGGTCGACGTGGTGACGGTCGCCTTCGCGGAGGAGCAGGGCAGCAAGGCCGCCGCCAGCCTGGTGCTCGCGGTCTACGCGCTGGGCTCCTGTCTGGCCGGCGCCGTGTTCGGCCTGCTCCACCTCAAGGGCGAGCCGTCGCGCAGGTGGCTGCTGGGCGTCTGCGCGATGGCCGTGAGTATGATCCCCCTCCTACTGGCCGGGAACTTGCCGTTGCTGGCCGTGGCGCTCTTTGTCGCGGGCCTGTCCATCGCACCGACGATGGTGACCACCATGGCCCTCGTCGAAGCACACGTACCTCGCACCAAGCTGACCGAGGGCATGACCTGGACAGGGACCGGGCTCGCGATCGGTGTGGCGCTCGGCTCCTCGGCCGCCGGCTGGGTGGTCGACGCCTCCGGTGCGGAAGCGGCGTACGTGGTGCCCGTCGTCTCGGGCGCGCTCGCGGTCCTGGTGGGTCTCCTGGGCTACCACCGGCTGCGGCAGCCGGTGCCGACACGGGAGGGGCAGCGTGAGCGGGACGAGCACGGGGCAGTCACAGCGGTCGGGGAGCACCGGGACGGTGAGCAGCCCGTGGCGTAACTGGGCGGGGAACGTCACCTCCCGTCCGGTACGGGAGGTGCGCCCGGCCTCGGCCGAGGAACTGGCCGACGCGATCAGGAAGGCGGCCGCGGACGGGCTGCGCGTGAAGACGGTCGGCACCGGCCACTCCTTCACCTCGATCGCCGCCACGGACGGCGTGCTGGTCCGGCCCGACCTGCTGACGGGTATCAGGCGCATCGACCGCGAGGCGATGACGGTCACGGTGGAGTCCGGCACTCCGCTCAAGCGGCTCAACGTGGCGCTGGCCCGGGAGGGCCTGTCGCTCACGAACATGGGCGACATCATGGAGCAGACGGTCGCCGGCGCCACCTCCACCGGAACCCACGGCACGGGCCGCGACTCGGCCTCGATCGCCGCGCAGATCCGGGAGCTGGAGCTGGTCACCGCGGACGGCCGGCTGCTGACCTGCTCGGAGAAGGAGAATCCGGAGGTCTTCGCGGCCGCCCGGATAGGCCTCGGCGCGCTCGGTGTGGTCACGGCCATCACCTTCGCCGTGGAGCCGGTCTTCCTGCTCACCGCGCGCGAGGAGCCGATGACCTTCGACCGGGTCACCTCGGAGTTCGACGCCCTGCACGCGGAGAACGAACACTTCGAGTTCTACTGGTTCCCGCACACCGACAACTGCAACACCAAGCGCAACAACCGCAGCGCGGGCCCCGCCGCCCCGCCCGGGAAGATCAGCGGGTGGGTCGAGGACGAGCTGCTCTCCAACGGGGTCTTCCAGCTCGCCTGTTCGCTGGGCCGGGCCGTCCCTCCGGTGATCCCCTCGCTCGCCAAGATCTCCAGCCGCGCGCTGTCAGCACGTACGTACACCGACATCCCGTACAAGGTCTTCACCTCCCCGCGACGGGTGCGCTTCCTGGAGATGGAGTACGCCCTGCCGCGCGAGGCGGCCGTCGCGGCGCTGCGCGAGGTGAAGGCGATGGTCGAGCGCTCGCCGCTGAAGGTGAGCTTCCCCGTGGAGGTGCGGACGGCCCCGGCCGACGACATCACCCTCTCCACGGCCTCGGGCCGTGAGACCGCGTACATCGCCGTGCACCTCTACAAGGGGACGCCCCACAGCGGGTACTTCACCGCGGTGGAGCGCATCATGACCGCGCACGGCGGCCGGCCGCACTGGGGCAAGGTGCACACCCGGGACGCCGCGTACTTCTCCGAGGTCTACCCGCGCTTCGCGGAGTTCACGGCACTGAGGGACCGGCTGGACCCGGGGCGGCTCTTCGCCAACGACTACCTGCGCCGGGCACTGGGCGACTGACGGTCACTCGGCCGGGATCTCCTGTCCACCGTCACCGGTGGACGGGGTCCCCGTCGGAGTCGGGGTCGGCGTCGTGTCGGTGGGCGTGGGAGTCGGAGTGGGTGCGGGCGTCGGGTCGCCCCCGGGCGAGCGTGACGGCGTGGGCGTCGGGTCCGGGGTGGTCCCGCCGGTCCCCGGGGACGGCGTGCCGGTGCCGCCGCCGGTGTCGTCCCGCCCCCGCTGCGGCTCGTTCTGCGGCCTGTGCGAGGGCGTCGTACCGGTCGAAGGCTCGGCCTTGCCGCCGCCGTCGCCCCGGACGACCGAGCCGAAGGTCGTGCTCCCCTTGGTGCCGCTGAAGTCCTGATCGGAGATCAGTTCGTAGGTGGTGATGCCTCCCATGGCGACCAGGAAGACGAGCGCCGCGGCGATTCCGGAGCGCTTCCAGCCCCGGACGCGGGTGCCGTGCGTGGTGGCCTCGCCGAACTCCTCGCCCACCCCCTCCCCGAACTCGCCGCCGTGCGCGGACGCCCCGGACCCGCCGACCGTCGCGAGCACCTGCGTACGGTCCGGGACCGGCCGCCGGGCCGTGGGCTCTGCCGCCTTCGCCGGCTCGGAGTGGACGGCGGCCTCCCGTATCTGCTCTCCCGTGCGTTTGAAGAGGTGTTGGAAGACCGAACCACCGCAGGTCGCGATGACACTGATCACACCGGCGCCGAGGATCGTGCCGTACACGCCGAGAGTGGAGGCGAGTTTGGCGGCGACGACGGCGGCGACCGCGCTGCCGGAGACCTGGGCGACGCTGAGGTCGATCCGCTTCTTCTTCTCGTCCTTCGCCTGATTCATACCCGCCCTTGCCTGCTCATCCGTTCAACCATGCACCCACAAGGGACAAATGGGCGAAGTGAATAGTTCCGTTTCCGTGGGTTCTGTGAAGAGCGACACGTAAGGGCGAAGGTCGCGGAGACTCAACTCCCGTACCTCCGGAGAAGTTGGGCGGCGTGCCGGTCCACCCAGGTGGCCCGAATGGAGTACTGTGTCGAGCCCTGGGTCCGGGCTCCCGCAAGGGTGCTCGGGGGCTACGGGAGGGGGCCGAAAGTGGCACTCGAACCGGCGGCGCCGTGGCACCGCACGGATTCCTGTCGCACAGCGTGACCGCCGGTCACTCTGCGTCGTAAACAGGTAACCGTGCCATAACGGCGTTCCAGGGTCCATGCCCGACACGCCGGGCAACTCGGCAAGGTTGTGGCAGGCTGCACCCGGGCAGGCCACACTCGACTAGCGGAAGCAGCGACGCACGTGACGTCGGCAGGCACCACCCGGGAGGTCCCCATGCCCGAACTGCGTGTCGTGGCCGTCTCCAACGACGGCACACGACTGGTGCTGAAGGCTGCTGACAGCACGGAGTACACGCTTCCGATCGACGAGCGGCTGCGCGCCGCCGTGCGCAACGACCGCGCACGGCTCGGTCAGATCGAGATCGAGGTGGAGAGCCACCTCCGCCCCCGCGACATCCAGGCACGGATACGTGCCGGTGCCTCCGCTGAGGAGGTCGCCCAGCTCGCCGGCATCCCCGTCGACCGCGTACGGCGCTTCGAGGGCCCCGTGCTCGCGGAGCGGGCGTTCATGGCGGAGCGGGCCCGCAAGACCCCCGTGCGCCGGCCCGGTGAGAACACCGGTCCGCAGCTCGGCGAGGCGGTGCAGGAGCGGCTGCTGCTGCGCGGAGCCGAGAAGGACACCGTGCAGTGGGACTCCTGGCGCCGTGACGACGGCACGTGGGAGGTGCTGCTCGTCTACCGGGTGGCCGGCGAGGTCCACACCGCGAGCTGGACGTACGACCCGCCCAGGCGGCTCGTCCAGGCCGTGGACGACGAGGCGCGCGCACTGATCGGCGAGACGGACGACACGATCGCCGCCGCGCCGGAGCCCAGCTTCCCCTTCGTGCCGCGCATCGCCCGGCTGCCGAGGGACAGGCCGCTGGACCGCGCCCTGGACCGCCAGATGGAGCGCCAGACGGAACGGTCCGCTCCGGCTCCCGAGCCGGAGGAGGAGCGGGACTCGCTCACCAGCCTCCTGGAGGCCGTGCCGAGCTTCCGCGGCGACATGGTCGTCCCGGACCGGAACCCCGAGCCGTCCTCGACCGAGCCCTCCGACGAGCCCGAGGCGGAGGAGCCGCCGGCTCCGGCGGCCTCGGCCGGCGCGGGCTCGGCGTACGCCGACGTCCTGATGCCCCGTGCGGTCTCGGGCCACCGCGACCGCCTGACGGGCACCACGGACCGCCAGGCGGAGGCGGACGGCGTCCGCCCGGGCCGACGCGCGGCGGTCCCGAGCTGGGACGAGATCGTCTTCGGCACGCGAAGGAAGAAGCAGGACTGATTCCCGTACGGGAAAGGGGGCTCGCGCCGACCGACGCGGGCCCCTTTCTCGTGGTGCCCGGGGGTTTGGGCCCCTGTGACGATGGCGGCCAGGAGATCGGGCCTTTGCCGTGGCGCCCAGGGGTTCGGGCCCTTGCCGTGGCGCCCAGGGGGTCGGGACGTTCCCGTGGGGTCGGGCCCTTTCGCAGCGGCGCCCAAGGGCTCGGCTCCTGGGCTATGGCGGCTAGGGGTTCGGGCCCTTGCCGTGGCGCCCAGGGGGTCGGGACGTTCCCGTGGGTTCGGGCCCTTTCGCAGCGGCGCCCGGGGCCCGGCCCCTTCGCCATGGCGGCTAGGGGTTCGGGCCCGTCGCCACCGGGCGGGTGGGGTCGTTCGACCACTGCGACCAGGAGCCGGCGTAGAGGGCCGCCGGGATGCCGGCGATCTCCAGGGCCAGCACCTCGTGCGCGCCCGAGACGCCCGAGCCGCAGTAGACGCCCACGGCTCCGCCGCCGCCCGCGTCCCCCGCGCCGAGCTTCGAGAAGCGCGCCGCCAGCGCCTCCTCGGACAGGAAGCGGCCCTCCGCGTCCACGTTCTCCGTCGTCGGAGCCGACACGGCGCCCGGGATGTGGCCGCCGACCGGGTCGATCGGCTCCACGTCGCCCCGATAGCGTTCCGCCGCGCGGGCGTCGAGGAGCAGGCCGGAGCGGGCCAGCGCCGCCGCCCCGTCCGCGTCGAGCAGACCGACGGCACCCGGCTCCGGTGCGAAGTCGCCAGGCTCCGGGGCGGGCGTCTCCTTCGACAGGCCGTGACCCGCCGCCGTCCATGCCGCGAGCCCGCCGTCCAGCACCCGCACGCGCGCGTGCCCCGTCCAGCGCAGCAGCCACCAGGCGCGGGCCGCGCCCCAGCCGAGCCAGTCGTCGTAGACGACGACCGGGGTGTCGGCCGAGACGCCCGCCCGACGCATCGCCGCCCCGAACGTCGCCGGGTCGGGCAGCGGGTGCCGCCCGCCGCTCCCGGGCGGACCGGCCAGTTCCGCGTCCAGGTCCACGAAGACGGCGCCGGGGATGTGCCCGGCCTCGTAGGCCGGCGATCCGGGCGGGCCGCCGAGCTGCCAGCGGACGTCCAGCAGTACCGGGGGCCTGGCCCCGGCCGACTCGCTCACGAGTTCGCTTGCGGTGATGATGGGCTTCATAGGTGCCATCCTCGCGCAGCACGCCCTGCCTCGGACCGTGCCGCAGCTCCGGAACGGCGGCGAGGCATCACGGGACCGCGAGGACCCGGCCCGGCGATCCAGGCATCCTCACGCGGGATCGCGCCAAAGAACGGCGCGGCCCTGGCGCGCTGCACGCCCCTTGGTGCGAGCATCTGCACGGAGGCGCGCGACCCGGCGCGCGTACGGCGGGTCGGCGGCGGGCAGTAATCCGCTGCGGTACCCGGGGCCTCGCTCCCACCCGCCCGTACGCGCTCGTGCGCACGGCTTGTCCCCCCGTACGGCCACGACGATGGTCCGAGGAGAGAGTGACGATGACCGAGGCGACTCGGCGCACACCCGGTGCACCCTGCTGGGTGAGCCTGATGGTGCACGGGCTTGACGCGACACAGGAGTTCTACGGCGCGCTCTTCGGCTGGGAGTTCGTCCCCGGGCCGCAGCAGCTCGGCCCGTACGTCCGCGCGCTGCTCGACGGCAGGGAAGTGGCGGGTATCGGCCAGCTGCCGCCCGACCGGCATCTGCCGGTCGCCTGGACGACGTACCTGGCCACGGACGACGCCGACGAGACGGCGGAGACCATCCGCTGCTGCGGGGGAACGGTCGCCGTCGGCCCGCTCGACGCGGGCGACGCCGGACGGATGGTGATCTGCTCGGACCCGACCGGCGCGGTCTTCGGTGTCTGGCAGGCCGGCGCGCACGTCGGCACGGCGGAAGCCGGCGCGCCCGGCACCCCGGTGTGGAACGAGCTGCTCACATACGAGACCTCGGCGGTCGGCAAGTTCTACCGGACGGTGTTCGGGTACGAGGTCGAGCCGATCGTCTCCGCCGACCTCGACTATCTGACCCTCCACCTGGAGGGCCGTCCGGTGGCGTCGCTGCACGGCGTCGGTACGGCGCTCCCGCGCGACCGGGGCGCGCACTGGATGACGTACTTCGAGGTCGCCGACACGGACGCGGCCGCCCGCCTGGTCACCGAGCTGGGTGGGCAGGTCCTTCGACCGCCCAGGGAGGGCACGGCGGGCCGGCTCGCCCTGGTCACCGACCCGGAGGGCGCGGTCTTCACCATCGTCCGCTCTGCGGGCAGCTGAGGGCCACCCCCGACGGCCGAGGTCCGGCCGGTCGGCTCCGGCCGGTCGGCTCCGGCCGGTCAGCTCCGGCCGGTCAGCTCCGGCCGGTCAGCTCCGGCCAAGGCAGTGCTTGGAGTCAGCCCCGGCCACCTCGGTCCCGCGAGTCGCGGCCCCGGCGGCCGAAGTCCCGCGAGTCAGCCTCGGCCGCCGCGGGCCTTCCCGTCAGCTCCGGTGACCGCGCCCTTCGAGTCAGCCCCGGTCACCGCGAGCCTTCGAGTCAGCCCCGGTCGCCGCGGGCCTTCTCGTCAGTTCCGGCCGCTGCGGACCAGGCTTCGGCGGAGCCGGGACGCGCCCCGTCGGCCGTCGCCGCCGGGCAGTCCGAGTTCGGTCAGCCGCTCCCGCATGAAGTACCGCTCCGTGCCGCCCTCGCCCTGGAGCGCCCTGAGGAACTCCGCCGTCTCGGGGCGCAGCAGCGGGTGGAGTCGCGGCTGCATGCAGTAGCCCACGGCGCGTACGAGAGGGGTCAGGGTCTCCGGTGCGGCGCCGGGCACCGCGGGGCCCTCGCCCGACTCCAGGTCCGGCACGACGTGGTCCACGACGGTGAGCGGCACTCGGTTGCTGTTCTCGTAAGGACTGAGCCGCTCCAGGACCGTGCCGGTGCCCACCCGGGCGATGGGGACGTCGTAGTAGACGGAGGCCGTGAGCATCGCAGTGGAGAAGCAGCCGACGACGAGCCGCGGGCGGCAGCGCTCGTAGAGGGTCTCGGCGAGCAGCGGACCGTCGAGGACGGTGAGGCGTACGCCGGACGCCTCGGCCGCCTCGTGCAGCGCCGTCGAGTAGCGGGCGGGTGCGGTCGGGTGCGGCTTGAAGACCACCGACGTGTGGCCTGCCGCGGCGGCTCCGCGCAACATCCGGACGTGCAGCTCCTCCTCCTCGTCGGCGGTGAGGATGCCGAGGGCGGCGAGGTACTGGCCGAGGAGGATTGCGGTGGCCTCGGCCGCGACCGCCTCGGTCAGCTGCCGGTCGTCCCCGGCCGCATCGGCGATCTCCGTGAGCACCGCGTGGAAGGCCGTGTCGGGTACCAGTTCGGGCTCGACGTCGTACTCGGCGAGGAGCAGCGGGCGCAGACCGGGCACGAGGTCGAGGTGGAGCAGGCGCTGGATGCGACAGGCGATCGACTGGGGCAGCTCGTCACGCGTCGGCCCGTAGCTCATCAGGCCGTCGGCGTACACCTCGACGGTGCTCTCGGCGAAGACCGCGGCGAGCGCCTTGGCGGGGTTGACCTGGATGGACTCGACGATCAGCTCGACCGGGGCGGTCCCGAGAGCCCAGGCCGTCCGGAACACCCGCTGCCACAGCGGGGCCTCTTCCGGGCGGGGCGACCAGGAGCTGGGGTGGTGCGGGTGGATGGCCTCGTTCCAGTCGATCGCCTCGTCGAACCGGGCGGCGATCCGGTCGTAGCCGGTCATCTCGTCGAGTCGCAGCGCCGTCTCCGGGATCTCGGCGTTGTTCGACACGAGGAGGATGCGCCGGACGTCCTCGCGGGCGCCGAACCGGCCCGCGTCGAGTGCCGCGGCGAGCGTGGCCGCGCCGTAGAGCGTGGACACCTGGAAGATCTGGGTGCGCGGGTTCGCGGTCATGGCTCAGGCGGTCCTTCCGGTGGCGCGCAGGCTGGTGAGCAGGGTGCTGCGCGCGGTGTCCATCGTGGCCAGCGTCTCGTCGAGCACCTGCTGCGGCATACGGCGCAGGGCCTCGGTGACGTTCTGCCTGAGCCGCTTGGTCACGGCGGGTTCGTACTGGTCGGCCTTGCCCATGTGGAAGGCGATCATGGCGCAGTAGGTGCGTACCGCCTTCGGCAGAAAGCGATCGGCCTCGGGGTCCTTCGAGACCTCTTCGAGCAGGAGGTCGTACGAAGGAATGAAGTCCAGTTGGCGATTGTCGGTGATCTGTGTGAGGGAGGTCGTGACACCGCGACGGTAGAAGACTCCGTGCAGGCTGAGCGCCGCGTAGGTGGTGGCTTTCAGATGGAGGCGCCAGATCCAGAGCCGGTCCTCGGCGGTGCGCAGTTTCGTCTCGAATCGCGAGGCGCCGTTCTCGAAAAGACGGCTGCTGTAGATGCCGAAGGGGACGAAGGGATAGTCCACCATCGTCACCATCTTGGCCGGTGCGATTCCGTCGCGCGGATTCATCACGGTGTCGCGGAGTCCGGCGGGCGCGTAACGGATGCTGCGCGAGCTTCCGGTCGACTGCACATGGTCGGTACGGGCGAAGTCGCAGCCGAGCGACTCGATGCCTCGGACCATGGCGCGCAGGTGGCCGGGGGCGTACCAGTCGTCGCCGTCGAGGAAGGTGACGTAGTCCCCGGTCGCCGCGTCCAGGCCGGTGTTGCGCGCCTGTGCGACACCGAGATTGGTCTCGTGGCGGATGACGGTCGCGTGGGGGACGCGGCTCTCCCAGCGATCCAGCACGTACGGCGTCTCGTCCGTGGAGCAGTCGTCGATCAGCAGGAACTCGAAGTTCGGATCCGCGTTGTTCGCGAGGCTGCGCATGGTGTCGGGGGCATAGATCCCGACATTGTGGAACGGCACGATGACGGAAAGTTTCGGCACACGAATTCCCAACACTCAAACAGACGGTCAATCAGTCGATCGCGCGAGCGATCGAGTCATGACGTTCACCCGGACAGACGCCGGCCAGGCGGGCAGCGTATCCATCGTCATTTCCCGTCCGACGATCCCGATGTGCATTCCAGGTGAACTCTTGTCGTCCTGCGAAGAAACCGGCTCCGGAATCCGAGCGCCAGCAGGACGAGAAGCGAGACGGCGGCGATCGCACCGCCGATGCGCAGACCCGGGGGCCGGAACGAGCAACTGACCGTGGTCGCACCGCCGTCGAGCGGAACGGCCAGGAGGCCCAGATAGCGCTTGGCGGGAGCCGGTCTCGCGTCACCCGCGGCGCAGCTCCAGCCGGAGATCCGCGGCACGGCGATGACGGCGGTTCCGGTGCTGCCGGGCGGGAGTTCGGCTGTGAGGCCGTGTCCGGAGACGTGCACGGCGGTGGCTCCGGTCGCGGTCAACTGCCGTACGGCTGTCTCCAGTCGTTCCTGGACGAGACAGCCGACGGGCTGCCGGGGCAGCTTCAGGGCCCCTCGGTCGCTGCGCAGTTCGATCCGTACGGCGCCGGATTCCGGGACGGTGCCGAGCGGCTGCATGGGGCCGAGGACTGACGGCAGTTTGCCGACGAAGGACACGGGCCGCTGTCCGTTCAGGGTGGCGGTGCCCTGGAGTTGGGGCGCCCAGAACCAGACGCGTGCGTTCGCGGGGCAGGTGGCGGTCAGCGTGGCGGTGTCCTTCGGCCCGTCCGTACGCCGGACCTGGGCCGGCGTGTCGTACACCTTCGAGCCGAGGAGCAGTTCCTGGTTGGCGAAGGCGGATTCGCCGAAGCGGGCCCCCGGGGCGGGAAGCCGGACGTCCGGTCGGACGGTGACGAGCGGGGGGACGGGCGTGTCGGTGGCGGTGATGACGGCCTCGGGCAGCTCGTCCGTCCGCAGGGGCGCGGTGGGTTCGGACCGCATCCGGGTGCCGATCGAGAAGATCGCGTCGGTCACCGGGTTGTCCAGGCTGACCGGGTGCCGGCCCTTGGCGTAGTAGCCGAAGCCGAGGGAGGAGAGCGTGCGGGAGTAGACGTCCGAGCTGAGGCTGGAGTAGTACTCGCCGCCTTGCCCGCCGACCAGCAGGACGTCGTTCCCGCCGGGCACCTCGCCGGGGTCCGTGCGGTGGCGGGGCCAGGCGTCCTTCGCCTCGACGGTGCGGGCCATGTCCTCCTGCCAGGGCCCGACCCGGGGGGACCAGTGGACCTGGGCCAGCTGCTGCTCTGCGATCCTGCCGCCGGTGATCGCGGTCTCACCGATCTGCGTCAGGACGAGGAGGGCGACGGCCACGGCGGGCATGGCCCGGGAGCCGGCCCCGTACCGCCGCGCGAGGACGACGGCAGCGGCGGCGAGCACGGCGAGGGCCAGCGCGACGGCGAAGGCGGGGTAGGTCCAGCGGTCGACGACGACGCTGTCCCGGACCGCGAACGCCATGGCCGCGAGCAGCCCCGTCGCGCCGAGGAGCGCGGGTGTCCGGGGCAGCCCTTGGGCGGTGGACAGCCAGCCCGCGATGACCAGCAGGCCGCAGAGCACGAATGCCTGACGGTACGGAATGCCGTTGGGTGAGGCGCCTGCGTGCCAGAGCAGATGGGTGGGCTCCCACTGCATCGAGAGCGTCACCAGGCAGATCGTGGCCACCCAGGCGATCCGGACGCGAGGGGCCACGGCGCTGTTGAACGGCAGGGTGAGGGCGAGCGCGAGCGCGGGGGTGCCGATGAACAGGGCGGGGCTCGCGACGCCCGCCGTGGCCGGGAGCAGTCGGGCGAAGACGTCCGTCCAGTCGACGGCGACGAACGTGACCTCGGGGGTGGGGTCCGCGACCCGGGTGGCCAGGAAGATCACCAGGACGATCGGAGCCGCGAGGCCGACGCCCAGGAGCACCGCCCGGGCGGAGCGCAGCAGCCCGGCGAGGCGGCCGCGTGCCGTACGTCCCGATCCCTCGGCCGTGAGCAGCCGGACGACGAGGACGACGGCCGCGCCGACGGTCGCCATGTACGCGGTGTAGAAGTTGGCGAACCAGGCCAGTGCCACGACCAGCGGGCCGAGCACGGGTCGGCGCCCGGTCCGGGCCCACTCCCCCACCAGGCACAGCAGCGGGAAGGCGAGCAGCCCGTCGAGCCACATCGGGACGGTGGCTCCGTGGTTCAGGGCCCATCCGCACAGCGCGTACGCCGTTCCCAGGACGGCGGCCACCGGCCAGGGGCCGCGGCGCAGCGTCAGGAGCAGCACTGCCATCGCCCCGCCGGCGGCGGTGATCTTGGCCGCGGTGATGACGTAGAGGGCGAGCTCCATCCGGTCGGCCGGGAACAGCACGACCATCAGGTCGAAGGGGCTGCTCAGATACGTGCCGAAGTCGCCGAGGAAGTTCGTTCCGAAGCCCGCGCTCCAGTTCAGGAAGAGATCGCCGTCGGCGTCGCCGAGCAGGAGTCGCCGCCAGTAGGCGTGGTACGGGAGGTACTGCTGGCCGAGGTCGACGGTGTTGCGGGTCGTGGGCCCGAAGGGATGGGCGCCGGCCATCAGCCCGCCGAGGCAGAAGCCGAGACAGGTCAGCAGGGCGGCAGCGGCGGCGGCCCGCACACGGAGGCCGCGCCGGCCCGCGCGGATCAGCCGCGCCGTACGGGATCGGCCTCCGTCCGCGTCCGGCCCACCGGTACGACCGTCCTCGGTCCGCGCGCCCTCGCCCTGGTCGGGCACGGTCTCGGCAGCTGGGGGCACACGTCCTCCGGGGTGTTTCGTGCGGCGCGCGGATGCGGGAGGGCCCGGTGCTCATGCCGGTGGGGCTTCCCGTCACGGGCCGAGGCCCATTACCGCCGAGCAGGGCGTCCCGCATCCGATCAGCAGTCGATCTCCGGGCGCACCGCAGGTGAACACGGGGTGCCGTCGGGCAGGACCGGTCGGTTCGAAGCACCCGGCATCAGGACCGGCCGGTTCGAGGCACGCGGCATCAGGACCCGGTCGATTCGAAGCACCCCGCACCAGGACCCGGTCGGTTCGAAGTACCCACCACCGGGACCCGCCGGTTTGAAGTACCCCCATCAGGAACCCGCCGTTGCAAAGTACCCCGCACGCGCAATAGCCACCGTTTGCATTTATCCCGCGTCTGCAACTATTGTCGAAGCACGCAAGACCCCCCTGCAATCGTTTTGGAAGGTGCTTCGCCATGCCTCTCGCGCTCCTGGCCCTGGCCATCGGGGCCTTCGGGATCGGCACCACCGAGTTCGTGATCATGGGTGTGCTGCCCCAGGTCGCAGGCGACTTCGGTGTCACGATCCCCACCGCCGGCTGGCTGGTGACCGGCTACGCCCTCGGCGTCGTCTTCGGAGCCCCGCTCCTGACCGTGCTCGGCACCAAGGTGTCGCGCAAGAAGATGCTCCTCTTCCTGATGGGCCTCTTCGTCGTCGGCAACCTGCTGTCCGCCTTCGCCCCGTCGTTCGGCGTGATGCTGATCGGCCGGATCGTCGCCTCGCTGGCCCACGGCGCGTTCTTCGGCATCGGCTCGGTGGTGGCGGCCGGTCTGGTCGCCCCGGAGAAGAAGGCGTCGGCGATCTCGCTGATGTTCATGGGCCTGACCGTCGCCAACATCGTCGGCGTCCCGCTGGGCACGTACATCGGCCAGGCCGCGGGCTGGCGCGTCACCTTCACCCTCGTCGCCGCCCTCGGGGTCATCGGACTCCTCGGCGTGGCCAAGCTGGTGCCGGAGGCGGGCAGGGCCGAGAGCGCGAACGTCCGTACCGAGTTCGCCGCCTTCAAGAACGTCCAGGTCTGGCTCGCCATGGCGATGACCGTCCTCGGATACGGCGGCGTGTTCGCGGCGATCACCTACATCACCCCGATGATGACCGAGGTCACCGGTTACACCGAAGGCGCCGTGACCTGGCTGCTCGTCCTCTTCGGCATCGGCATGTTCCTCGGCAACCTCGTCGGGGGCAGGTTCGCCGACCGCGCCCTGATGCCGCTGCTCTTCACGACCCTGGGCGCCCTCTCCCTGGCCCTGCTCGTCTTCACGGCGACCGCGCACAACAAGGTGCTCGCCGCGATCACCCTCACGCTGATCGGCGCGCTCGGCTTCGCCACGGTGCCCCCGCTGCAGAAGTGGGTCCTCGACCAGGCCACCGCCGCGCCCACCCTGGCCTCGGCCGCCAACATCGGCGCCTTCAACCTCGGCAACGCGCTCGCCGCCTGGCTCGGTGGCGTCGTGATCTCCGCCGGCCTCGGCTACACCGCCCCGAACTGGGTCGGCGCCCTGCTCTCGGCCACCGCCCTGCTGCTGGCCTTCCTGGCCGCGTTCCTCGACCGGCGCACCAAGGCCCGCTCCCGGGTCGTGGCGCAGGGCGCCGCACCGGCGGTGGCACCGGCAGTCGCCACGGCCGTCGGCCACTGACCCCCGTACACCTGGCTCCTCATCACCTCGTCACCACGAAGGAAGAACGCACCATGAGCACCACCACCCCCACCGCCGTCATCCCGCTGAGCACTCAGGACGCCGAGATCCTGCTCGACGCTGCCCGCCGCGCGGCCGAGGACGCCGGAGTGACCGTCAGCGTCACCGTCCTGGACGCGGGCGGCCACCTGCTGGCCTTCCGCCGGGACGACCGCGCCGTGCTCGTCTCCGGCGAGACCAGCACCCGCAAGGCGTACACCGCGCTGCAGCTGAACGCCCCCACCGCCGACCTCGTCGACCTGGTGAAGCCCGACGGTCCGTTCCACAGCCTCACCACGGCGCTGGACCGCCCGCTCCTCTTCATCGCCGGCGGACTCCCGGTCCACCGCGACGGTCGCCTCATCGGCGCCATCGGGGTCGGCGGCGGCGCCCCGGAGCAGGACCACGGCTTCGCCACGACGGCACTCACGGCGCTCGCCTGAGCCCGGCAGAGGCTCGGGCACCGGCCTGAACCACCGGTGCCCGCCTGTCCGAAGGCCCTGGTCAGAGACCGGGGCCTTCGTCGTCGGCGAGAGGCGTCCAGGAGGCGGGCGGGGAGCGTCGGTCACCGGGACGAGACCGTCTACGCCATCGCGGCGCCCGTTCCCCCGTCCGCCTAGCCGCGGCCGGGTGATTCCCGGTTTCTCGGGGTTAGGGACGGGCGCCGGGGTCAGCCCAGGGCGAGCCAGCGGATGCCGAGCCGTTCGACCTGTGCGGTCTCCGCTTCGTTCAGCGGCTCCCGACCGGTGGCCTTGCGCAGGAAACGAGTCCGGCTCCACCCCAGCTCGTCGGTGGCCGTGGCGTGTTCCGTGCCGAGGAGCAGCTCCGTCACGGCGTCGCCGGCGGCCGAGGTCAGCCAGGGCTTGCGTCCGAGTGCGTCGGCGAGGTCGAGACCGTGGACGGCGACCTCGACCACGCGGGTGAGGAGGAAGTCCGACAAGAGCATGGCGTCGCCATGACGCGTTCGCACGGTCCGTCCGGCCTGCTGGACCCGGCACAGCTGGTCGACCCGCTGCCAGGTCGCGGCGAAGTCCTGGGCGAAGGCGGCGCCGTCGGCGGACCTCGCGGCACGGTCCTTGGCCAGTGTGATCCGACTTTCGTTGGTCCGAGGTGAGAAGCGGTCGTCCGGGCGGTAGTACTCCGCTGCCGAGATCTCCGGCTCATCGGGTGCCGCGGCGTCCAGCATGCCTGGTAGCCAGTCGATCACCACGCATACGTGCCCGAGGAGGTCGAGCACGCTCCAGGGAGTGCAGCGTGTCGGAAGGTCCCACTCGGCCGGGGACAGTTCTGACATGGCATCGGTCAGGGCCCCGGCTTCCTGGCGGAAGGCTTCGAGCACTCGGTCCTGATTCACGCTGGTGTCGTTTCCCATCATCGTCGGACAAGGTCGTTCGGTGTTCCGCTAGCAGCTCTCCACGTCTTCCGGCCGCTCTGCGCGGAGCATGGAGTAGATCACCGAGTCGTTCCACTGTCCGCCGCGCCATACAGCGGAGCGCAGGACGCCTTCCCTGACGAAGCCGGCCTTCTCGAGGGCCCGCTGCTCGGCGAGGTTGGCCACGTCCGTCCACGCCTGGATCCGGTCGGCCCTGGTGTGTTCGAACAGATAGTCCGCCAGGAGCCGCTGGGCCCGGGTGCCTATGCCCCGGCCGCGGGCGGAGGGCACCAGGCCGATGGCAAGGCTCCAGTTGGTCAGGTCCGCGGGCCCCCAGGTGCCGGGGAACCACTTGACCCGGCCCACCGTCACGTCGCCCTCGACGACGGAGAACAGCCCGCCGTCGGGGCCGAGGAGGCCGTTCTCCGCGAAGCGGCGGCGCAGGTCGGCCGTCGACTGGTGGCCGAACCACTGGTGGACGCCCCAGCCCTCCGGCCCAGTGAACTCCTGCTCCCACACGTCGAGGTCGTCGGCGGTGACGGGGCGCAGCGTGATCTTGTCCGGCACGGAACGGCTCCTGATCCTCCCGGGCCGAGCGGTTCGATTCCGCACGGCCGCGACGGGCAGCGTCTTGTGGACTTCTTCGACTGCCGACACGCGCTCCGGTGGGGTGCCGGTTGCGCCCACCCGGCGAAAGATCGTCAAGACGGCCGTCAGGGGTCAGCTGTGCGAGCTGATCTCCTTCGGCCGTAGAGGGCCGCGACTGCTCCCGTTCTCAAGGCCGCGGTGCCCAGGCGGGATCGGCGAGCGCCGGCTGGTCCGGTCCATGCCGGTCCTACGCGACCAGCAGCACGCCGCCCGTCGATCAGGCGCGATTGACGGGGAGGACGTCCGGGGAGAGGGCGGCGGCGTGTGCGGAGGCCGAAGTCATGCGGCGACGGTGGTGGCGCCGGCACAGGACCTCGTAGCCGACCTCTACAGGGCGGTTGACGTCGCCCACGACGACCTGTTCGCCCTCGACAACCATCTCCCCGTCGACGGTACGGGCGTTGTGGGTGGCACGTGCGCCGCACCAGCACAGCGCCTCGACCTGGAGCTGCTCTATGCGGTCCGCGAGTTCGATGAGGCGCTGCGAGCCCGGGAAGAGCTTCGTACGGAAGTCCGTCGTGATCCCGAAGGCGAAGACGTCCATGTCGAGGTCGTCCACGATCCGGGCCAACTGGTCGATCTGCCCTGATGCCAGGAACTGGGCCTCGTCGACGATCACGTAGTCCGCTCGCCCACCCTGGGACAGCTCACCGACCACGTACGCGTACAGGTCCATGGCGTCGGTCACCTCGACCGCGTCGGTCACCAGGCCCAGGCGGGAGGAGAGCTTGCCCTCGCCGGCGCGGTCCTGGCGGGTGAAGATCACGCTCTGCAGGCCGCGGGCCGAGCGGTTGTGGGTGATCTGCAGCGCCAGCGTGCTCTTCCCACAGTCCATGGTTCCTGAGAAAAAGACCAGCTCGGACATCAGGAGGAGGTGACCTTTCGGGTCGTCGGGCGAGCAGCGCCGCATGGCGGGTTCCCCAGCGAGAGGGTGCTCTTTCCCCCGTCCGTCGTTCCGGAGGAGAACACCGACTCGGGCATGGCGGGTCGAGGACCTTTCAGGGCGTGGGGGAAGGGGTGGGCGGGGTGGTCAGGAACGGACTTCGAGGAGCGGCACCAGCTGCTCCGCGGGGGTCATCGATCCGTGCATGCCGACCATCGCCGACTCGTGGGGTTCGTTGACGGAGGCGGTGATGACGACATCGTCGTGGGCCGCCGCGACGACATCGCCGATCCGGCCGTACACGCGCTCGTCGACCTCGTCGCCGAACCAGCCGAGCGCGATGGCCTCGTCCCGGCTCGCCACCCAGAACTGCTCGCCGAGCACCTCGCGCCAGCACGTCATCACATCGGCCTCGGCTCCCGGCACCGCGTAGACATGGCGGGCGCGGCCCTCGCCGCCGAGGAGGGCGACTCCGGCGCGCAGCTCCCAGTCCTCGTCGAAGTCGATCCGGTGCTGGTCGTCGAAGGGGACGTCGACCATGCCGTGGTCTGCCGTGACGTACAGGGCCGAGCGGGGCGGCAGCTGCTCGGCGAGGCGCTGGACGAGCCGGTCGACGAACATCAGCTGACCGCGCCAGGCGTCGGAGTCGATACCGAAGCGGTGTCCGGCCCCGTCGAGCTCGCTGTAGTACGTGTAGACGAGCGAGCGGTCGCCGCCGGCGAGCTGCTCGGCGGCGAAGTCCATCCGCTCCTCGCCGGAGAGCCGGCCGTGGAACGCTCCGCCGCTCAGCGCGATCTTGGTGAGCGGGGTGTCCTGGAAGATCGGCGACGAGACCTGGGCGGTGTGGATCCCGGCCTCGTGGGCGAGCTGGAAGACGGTGGGGTACGGCTGCCAGACGCGCGGCGAGGTCCACGGCTTCCAGCGGAGCTGGTTCATGAGCTCGCCGGTCTCGGGGTTGCGGACGGTGTAGCCGGGCAGGCCGTGCGTGCCGGGGAACCGACCCGTGCCGACCGAGGCGAGCGAGGTCGCGGTGGTGGCGGGGAAGCCCGCGGTGATGGGCCGTCCCGTGCCGCCGCGGGAGCCGCCGAGAAGCGAGGTGAGGTACGGGGCCTCGTCCGGGTGGGCCTTGATCTGCTCCCAGCCGAGCCCGTCGATCAGGAAGACGCAGTTCCGGTCGGCCGGGGTGAGCTCGGCGATCCGGGCGTCGCAACCGGGCACGCCCTGTCCGGCGACGAGCGTCGGAAGGAGGTCGCCCAGCGAGCCGGTGCCGTACTCGGGCAGGGGCGCCGTGGCGAGGTCGAGCGGAACGGGGTCGTCCGGCCAGCCGGAGGTGACGGCGGTGGGCTGGACCATCAGCGCGTCGCCGCGGTGGCTTCGGAGAGCGACTGGGCGAAGGCGAGGGTCTGGCGGACCGTGTCCGGACCGTCGCCGGCGTCGCTGACACGCAGGCTGAGGTCGTCGGCGGTGGCGTTGCCGGTGTAGCCGTGATCGGCGTCGCAGTTCGGGTCGCCGCAGGCGGCCGGCTCCAGGTCGATCCGCGAGACGGCGCCCCAGCCGATGGTGAGGACGACCTCACGGGGCAGGGTGCCGGGGGTGTACGACTCCGGGTTGGCGACGACGCGGCTCACGACGACCGAGGAGATCCGGTCGAGCTTGACCGACTCCGTGGAGGTGGTGGCGTACGGCGTCGGGGAACTCGTGTCGGCGTTCTGCTCGTCGGTGTGGCTGACGATGAAGCGGTTGGCCGTCAGGACGAGGACCGTGACGTGGCGACGGACCTCGTTGGAGTCGAAGGTGGTCTCCTGGTGCACCAGGTACGACGCGATCGCCTCGCCACCGACGGCGGCCTCCACCGCCTCGGCCACGAGGGCCGGGTAGTAGCCGCTGCGCTCGATCGCCGCGCGCAGCCCCTGGGTCGTCGTACCGGTCTTCGCCATGGACTCCATCCTAATCCGTCGGAAGGGGCGCTCCGGGCCGCTCCGCGGCGGCCGCTCGGCGGGTCGCTCAGTAGCTGGGGAGACGGCGCGGACCGAGGTCCGTGCGGGGCGGGGGCGGGGCGAGACGGACGGTGGCGCCGAGCACGGACAGGCCGTGCGCGGCGACGACGACGGGCTCCAGGGCGATCGCGACGACCTCGGGATGGTCGTCGACGAGCCGGGAGACCCTCAGCAGCAGCTCCTCCAGAGCAGGGGTGTCGACGGGAGCGGAACCACGCCAGCCGAACAGGAGCGGGGCGGTGCGGATGGATCGTACGAGCTCGGCGGCGTCTCGTTCGGTCGCCGGGACGAGCCGGTGGGACATGTCGCCGAGCAGCTCGGAGGCGGCTCCGGCGAGTCCGAAGGAGAGCACGGCGCCGACGGCCGGGTCGATCGCTGAGCGCACGACGGTGTCCACGCCCCGCGGCACCATGGCCTGGACGACCGGCTGGAGCTCGGCGGGCTTGCCGAGGACCTCGGTCATTTCGGCGTACGCGGTCCGGAGTTGCTCCTCGGTGGCCAGATCGAGGCGTACGCCTCCGAGGTCGGGGCGGTGGCGCAGGTGGGGGGCGGTCGTCTTCAGCGCCACGGGGTAGCCGAGCCGGGCGGCGGCCAGGACGGCGTCGTCGGGGGTCGGCGCGGGGAGAGTGGGCAGCACGGCGATGCCGTACCGGCCGAGCAGCTCGCCGGCCGCGTCGGCGTCGAGGGTCACGCCCCGGGCGTCCACGTCTCCGCCGAGCACGCGCTCGATCTGCGCGGCGGCCCCGCCCTCGTCGATGTCCTCGAACTCGGGCACGCGCCCGGGCTCGGCGGCCTGCCGCCGCCACTCCCCGTACCGCACCGCCTCGGCCAGTGCCCGCACGGCCCGCTCGGCGGCGGGATAGGCGGGGATGGCTCCGGGCCGCGGCGCCTCGTCCCGACCGGCGCCGTCGCTCTCACCGGCGTCCCGCCCGGGCAGAGGCCGCGGACCCCCCACGGCGGGATTCGGCGTGGCAGCCCCGGACGGACCCCCTACAGCGGGAGTCGGCGCGGCAGCCCCGGACGAGCCCCCGGCGGCGGGGGTCGGCCTGGCGTACGCGGGCCGGCCGGCGGGTGCGCCGCCTTGCCCGAGCGTGCTCGTCGGCACGGTGCCGCGCGCAGGCCGGCGATCGGCGGCAGAGCCCGGCGGGGTGCCGGTCGGAGGAGTCTCCGGCACGGCGCTTCCCGCCGGCGGCGTCTGCGTCCGGGCCGTCGCGGGTGTCCCGTGCAGGGTTCCCGCCGACGGGCCGTGCGCGGCGCCTGGGTCGGTCGTGGCACCCGCCAGGGAGCCGGTGGCCCCCGCCGCGCCCCTCCGGGGGGTCGGTCGGGTGCTGGTCGCGACGGCGAGGGCTTCCGCGAGGCCGCCCATCTCCACATGGACGACGACCACAGGCTTCGGCGGGTTCGGGGCCGAGGCGACGGCGTCGCGGAGCGAGGCAGCGAGGACCTCGCCGTCGCCCGACTCGACGGCGCCGTTCTCGCCGACCCAGGGGATCGCCGTCACCACGACCGCGTCACAGGCGTCGTCCACGAGCGCCGCCGCCAGCGCGTCGCGGAAGTCGGCCGGGGTCGCCGCCGTCGTCAGGTCGACCGGGCGCTGCGGACGCAGTCCCTCCGTCAGACAGGCGTCGTACGTCAGCAGCCCGAGCGACTCGGAGTTGCCGAGGATCGCCACCCGGGGCCCGGTCGGCAGCGGCTGGCCGGCGAGGAGCAGGCCCGCGTCGACGAGTTCGGTGACCGTGTCGACGCGGATGACCCCGGCCTGCCGGAGCAGCGCGGAGACGGTGGCGTGCCCGATGCGCGTGACCGGCACCCGGTGTCCCGGCGGCGCGCTCCCGCTGTGCCGCGCGCCCTTGACCACGACCACCGGCTTGACCGCCGCCGTCCGCCGGGCCAGCCGGGTGAACTTCCGCGGGTTCCCGATCGATTCCAGGTACAGCAGGACGACGTCGGTCGCGGGGTCGTCGTACCAGTGCTGGAGGAAGTCGTTGCCCGAGACGTCCGCCCGGTTGCCCGCGGAGATGAAGGAGGAGAGGCCGGCGCCCCGCCGGTGGAGTCCGGCGAGCAGCGCGATGCCGATCGCGCCGGACTGGGTGAAGAGCCCGATCCGCCCGGCGGCCGGCATCTGCGGCGCGAGCGAGGCGTTCAGCCGGACGTCGGCCGAGGTGTTGATGATGCCGAACGCGTTGGGTCCGATGATCCGCATCCCGTACGAGCGGGCCTGCCGTACCAGTTCACGCTGCCGCTCCCGCCCTTCCGTGCCGCTCTCCGCGTACCCCGCCGAGAGTACGACCAGGCCCTGCACCCCGTGCTCGCCGCAGTCGGCGACCGCCTCGGGCACCCGCTCGGCGGGCACGGCCACGATCGCCAGGTCGACCGGTTCGCCGATGTCCCCGACGGAGCGGAAGGCCGGCACCCCGTCGAGCGTGGCGGCCCCGTCCCCGAGGGCACGGTTCACGGCGTACGCACGGCCGGTGAACCCGGAGTCCAGCAGGTTGCGCAGGACCGTCCGGCCCACCCCTCCCGGCGCGCGCCCGGCCCCGATGACGGCGACCGAGCCGGGGGTGAGGAGACGCTGCACCGAGCGCGCCTCGGCCCGCTGTTCCCGGGCGCGCTGCACGGCCAGCGAGCGGTCGGTGGGCTCCAGGTCGAGGTGCAGCCGTACGGCACCGTCCTCGAAGCTGCGCTTCTGGGTGTACCCGGCGTCCGTGAAGACCTTGATCATCTTGGAGTTGGCGGGCAGCACCTCAGCCGCGAACCGTCTGATGTCCCGCTCCCGCGCCACCGCCGCGATGTGTTCGAGCAGTGCGGAGGCCACGCCCCGCCCCTGGTGCGCGTCCTGGACCAGGAAGGCGACCTCGGCCTCGTCGGCGGGGGCGCTGGCCGGCAGCCCCTGGGCGTTGATGCGGTCGTACCGGACGGTGGCGATGAACTCCCCGCCGACGGTCGCCGCGAGACCGACCCTGTCCACGAAGTCGTGATGCGTGAACCGGTGCACGTCCTTGGCGGAGAGCCTCGGGTAGGGCGCGAAGAAGCGGTAGTACTTCGACTCGTCCGAGACCTGCTCGTAGAAGCTGACCAGCCGGTCCGCGTCGTCGGCGGTGATGGGCCTGATGCGCGCGGTGCCGCCGTCACGGAGGACCACATCCGCTTCCCAGTGGTCGGGGTAGGCGTGTTCCGGTTGTTCCGGCTGTTCCGACGCGCTCTGCATGGGGCAAGCGTACGGCCGGGGTACGCCGGTGGCACCGGTCGCGCGGCGTCTGCGTGCCATGCAAGGTAGGGAGGACCGATCGGCCCTGGAACAGGGGGCGAAGGTCGGCCACGAGCATCCCGCCACCCGTGAGAGACTGGTCTAGACAACCCGCTTGAGACTTGAAGGGCAACACCATGGCTGAGCGCCGCGTCAACGTCGGCTGGGCCGAGGGCCTGCACGCCCGCCCCGCCTCCATCTTCGTCCGTGCCGCCACGGCCTCCGGCGTCCCCGTGACGATCGCCAAGGCCGAGGGCAACCCGGTGAACGCCGCGTCGATGCTCGCGGTGCTCGGCCTGGGCGCGCAGGGCGGCGAGGAGATCGTGCTCGCTTCGGACGCCGATGGCGCCGAGGCCGCTCTGGACCGTCTGGCGAAGCTGGTTGCCGAGGGACTCGAGGAGCTCCCCGAGACCGTCTGACCGAATTCCGATGGAGCCGCACACGCCGAAATGACGGCGAGTGCGGCTCCATTGTTTTCCGCAGCCGGCCCGACCGCCGACTTTCCGGAATTCGAGGCAGCACAAAGAAAGCCCCGAGAATTCCTATTCTTTGTATACGGCCCGCGTGTTAATTCCGGGCGCTCGCGGTGTTTACGACGTGTTGCGAAGCCCTCACACGCCCGCGTTCCTGCCGCTTCAGCCGGTGCTGCGTCAGCGAACGCTCGGCGTGCAGCGCGGTCAGCGCGCGGGCCCGTTCGGCGTCGCCGCGCGCCACCGCGTCGACGATCGCCCCGTGCTCGGCCCACGCCTCGACGGGCTGGGCGGTGGGCTCGACCGCGTACATCCAGGCGATCTTGTGCCGCAGCTGGGTGAGCAGCGCCGTGAGCGCCGGGCTGCCGGACGCCTGCGCCAGCGTCTCGTGGAACCAGGCGCCGAGCGAGCGCAGATCCTCGCCCTGGCCGCGCCTGGCCCGTTCCTGCCCCAGCCTGACCAGGCCACGCAGCACCTTGAGGTGGGCGTCGGTGCGGCGCTGGGCGGCTCGGGCGGCGCCCAGCGGTTCGAGCAGTGCCCTGACGTCCAGCAGGTCGGCCGCCTCCTGCTCGGTGGGTTCGGCGACATGGGCGCCCGCGTGGCGGCGGCTGATCACGAAGCCCTCGGACTCCAGGGTGCGCAGCGCCTCACGGACGGGGACACGGGAGACTCCGTAACGGCGGGCCAGCTGCTCCTCGGTCAGACGACTGCCGCACGGGAGGACCCCGGACACGATGTCGTCCCGAATCGCCGTGCATACCGACTGCGCGGGAATGCGCATCTTCGACCTCCGCCTTGATCCGCGCGAAACCGGTTCGTCGGCGACTCTATTGCAGAGGTGCGGAATTTCCGAAGGAGATCCGGGAAGATGGATATCTTTTGGCCAGCAAAAAGCCCCGGCTCAGGACGAGCCGGGGCTTTTCTGACGCCTGCTTCGCGAGCAGCGGTCAGACGTTCACGCCGCGGGCGCGGAGGTACGCGACCGGGTTGATGTCGGAGCCGTACTCGGCGGTGGTGCGCGCCTCGAAGTGGAGGTGCGGGCCGGTCGAGTTGCCGGTCGAGCCCGAGAGGCCTATCTGCTGGCCCGGGGTGACGGACTGGCCGACCGAGACACCGATGGACGACAGGTGACCGTACTGGGTGTACGTGCCGTCGTTCATCCGGATGACGATGTTGTTGCCGTACGCGCCACCCCAGCCGGCCTCGACGACTGTGCCGGAGCCGACGGAGACGACTCGGCTGCCCGAGGCGGCCCGGAAGTCGACGCCGGAGTGGCTGCCGGAGGACCAGAGCGCGCCACCGGCCTGGTAGCTGGTGGTCACGTACGAACCGGCGACGGGAAGCTGGAAGGAGTTCAGGCGCTTGCGCTCGGCCTCGCGGGCGGCGCGCTCCTTGGCCTCGCGGACCTCCTTGGCGCGGGCCTCGGCCTTGCGCTTCGCCTCGGCCTTCGCCCGGGCCTCGGCCTTGGCCCGCTCGACGGCCTCGGCGGCCTCGCGCTCCTGGGCGGCGGCCTGGGCGTCGATCGTGGCGGCGAGGGAGTCCGCCGCGACGATCTGGGTCAGGCCGGTGTCCTCGAAGGAGGGGGCGTCCGCGTCGGCGGCGAGCGCCGGGGAGGCGAGGGTTCCGATGACGCCGGTGGTGGCGATGGTCGCGATGCCGGCGATGCCCGCGCTACGGCGCGCCATACGGCTCGGACCACGATGCTTCCCGGTGGCACGGGTGAACGCCATGTAGTGGCTGATCCTTTCCTTCCTTCTCGCCTACCGGGTTAGCTGACGGGTTCGGAGCAGGAAGGTCTCCTACGGGCCCCTCCGCACGGGTGCGAAGGCGTCCGATTCACCCCAGGGACTTCGTATGGGTCCCCGGCTCCCCAGGCTCGCGCCTGACGGGGACTCGGCGATGACTGTCCGATGCCACGGGCTCGCGGCGGGTGCAACTGGCGAACAGCCGGACCGACGCTAAGCGGACCGTCTTTCAATCAGCAAACAGACACGCCCGTTTGTAAGACATGCCACAGGGCATACACCCACGCTCGCCCTCAATCCGGACAAAGGGGAGGACCCCGCCATACGGTGATGACGGGGTCCTCGATGTGGCGCGCGGCCGACTCGATCAGCCGGTGACGACGGTCACTTCGCCGATACCGAGAGCACGCACCGGCTCCTCGATCTGCGCCGCGTCACCGACGAGCACGGTGACAAGTCGGTCCACCGGGAAGGCGTTCACGACCGCGGCGGTCGCCTCCACCGTGCCGGTCTCGGCCAGTCGCGCGTACAACTGCGCCTGGAAGTCGTCCGGAAGGTGCTGCTCGACCTGGTCGGCGAGCGTCCCGGCGACGGAGGCGGCCGTCTCGTACTTCAGCGGCGCCACACCCACCAGGTTCTGCACGGCCACGTCGCGCTCGGCGTCCGTCAACCCCTCGGCGGCGAGGGTGCGCAGCACCTTCCACAGGTCGTCAAGTGCCGGACCGGTGTTGGGGGTGTCGACGGAACCGCTGATGGCGAGCATCGAGGCGCCGTGCCCCTGGCCGTCGGAGCGCAGCACCTGGCCGAAGGCACGGACGCCGTAGGTGTAGCCCTTCTCCTCGCGCAGGACGCGGTCCAGGCGGGAGGTGAGGGTGCCACCGAGGCAGTATGTGCCGAGGACCTGGGCCGGCCAGACACGGTCGTGCCGGTCGGCGCCGACGCGCCCGATGAGCAGCTGTGTCTGGACGGCACCCGGCCGGTCCACGATGACCACCCGGCCGGTGTCGTCGGCCGTGATCGGCGGGACGGGGCGCGGCTCGGCCTCGTTCCCCGTCCACGCGCCCAGCGACTCGGCGAGGACCTTGTCCAGGTCCACGTCGGTCAGGTCGCCGACGACGACGGCCGTGGCCGTGGAGGGCCGCATGTACGCCTCGAAGAAGGCACGGACGGCCGTGGCGTCGATCGCCGCCACCGTCTCCTCGGTCCCCTGGCGCGGCCGCGACATGCGCGACGTGGCCGGGAAAAGCTCCTTGGAGAGCTGCTTGGCCGCCCGGCGGGCCGGGTTGGCCGTCTCGTGCGGGATCTCGTCGAGCCGGTTGCGCACCAGGCGCTCGACCTCGGTGTCGAGGAAGGCGGGCGCGATCAGCGCCTCGGCGAGCAGGCCGAGCGCCTTGGGCAGCCGGGAGACGGGGACCTCCAGGGAGACCCGTACGCCCGGGTGGTCGGCGTGTGCGTCGAGCGTGGCGCCGCAGCGCTCCAGCTCGGCGGCGAACTCCTCGGCGGAGTGCTTGTCCGTGCCCTCGGAGAGGGCGCGGGCCATGATCGTGGCCACGCCGTCCAGGCCCTCGGGCTCTGCGTCCAGCGGGGCGTCGAGGAAGATCTCGACGGCCACCACCTGCTGGCCGGGGCGGTGGCAGCGCAGCACCGTCAGACCGTTGTCCAGCGCTCCGCGGTCCGGGGCCGGGAAGGCCCAGGGCTTCGCGGTGCCGGCCTGCGGCTGCGGGTGGAACGTCATGCTCGTCAAAGACGCGGCAGCGTCGGTCACTGGTCCGCTCCCTCTTCCTCGTCGCTGTCGCTCTGTTCGGTACCGAGCGGCTCGTAGACGAGCACCGCGCGGTTGTCCGGGCGCAGCCGGGCCTTGGCGACCGCCTGCACCTCCTCGGCCGTGACCTCCAGCACCCGGTGCACGGCGGTGAGGGCGAGCTGCGGGTCGCCGAACAGGACCGCGAAGCGGCACAGTTCGTCGGCCCGGCCCGCGACCGTGCCCAGCCGGTCCAGCCACTCGCGCTCCAACTGGGCCTGGGCGCGCTCCATCTCCTCGGGCGTCGGGCCCTCGGCGGCGAACCTGGCCAGCTCCTCGTCGACGGCGGCCTCGATCTCGGGCACCTCGACACCGCCGGACGTCTTGACGTCCAGCCAGCCCAGCGAGGGGGCCCCGGCCAGGCGCAGCAGACCGAACCCCGCGGCCACCGCCGTGCGGTCGCGGCGGACCAGACGGTTGTGGAGCCGCGAGGACTCGCCGCCGCCGAGGACGGTCAGGGCCAGGTCGGCGGCGTCGCACTCGCGCGTGCCGTCGTGCGGGAGCCGGTAGGCGGCCATCAGCGCGCGGGCCGGGACCTCCTCCTCGACGACCTCGCGCAGCTGCTCGCCGATGGTTTCCGGCAGAGTGCCGTCACGCGGCGGCAGCTTGCCGTCGTGCGACGGGATCGAGCCGAAGTACTTCTCGATCCACGCCAGGGTCTGCGCGGGATCGATGTCGCCGACGACCGAGAGCACCGCGTTGTTCGGCGCGTAGTACGTGCGGAAGAAGGACCGCGCGTCCTCGAGGGTGGCCGCGTCCAGGTCGGCCATGGAGCCGATCGGCGTGTGGTGGTACGGGTGGCCCTCGGGGTACGCGAGGGCGGTGAGCTTCTCGAAGGCCGTGCCGTAGGGCACGTTGTCGTACCGCTGGCGGCGCTCGTTCTTGACGACGTCCCGCTGGTTCTCCATGGACTCGTCGTCCAGGGCCGCGAGCAGCGAGCCCATGCGGTCCGCCTCCAGCCAGAGCGCCAGCTCCAGCTGGTGGGTGGGCATGGTCTCGAAGTAATTGGTGCGCTCGAAGCTCGTCGTGCCGTTGAGCGAGCCGCCCGCGCCCTGCACCAGCTCGAAGTGGCCGTTGCCGTGGACCTGCTTCGAGCCCTGGAACATCAGGTGCTCGAAGAGATGGGCGAGGCCGGTGCGGCCCGCGACCTCGTGGCGCGAGCCGACGTCGTACCAGAGGCAGACCGCGGCGACCGGGGTCAGGTGGTCCTCGGAGAGCACCACCCGCAGGCCGTTGGCCAGCCGGTGCTCGGTCGCTGTCAGGCCGCCGGAGCCGGCCTCTGCCGTGGCCGTGTGACCCATGGGCATGTACGTCCCTTCGATCGCGATATGGAAAAGTCCTGCCACCCTATGCAAGCGCACCGACACCTCGCGAAGTTCCCGCAGGTTCGAGGCGTCCCTCTTCCGGGTCGCGGGGGCGTCCCGGACGGCTGACAGCGGGCCGTACCCGGGTCGCGGTCGGCGTTGTCGGTGGGACGGTCCACAATGGTCCGCGTCAGATCAACCTTGTTGGTGAAGGAGCCGCAGCCGCGATGGCCCGCCGCAGCACGAAGACACCGCCGCCGGAAGACGCGTTCGAGGAGAGGATCCTCGACATCGACGTCGTCGACGAGATGCAGGGCTCCTTCCTCGAGTACGCGTACTCGGTGATCTACTCCCGCGCGCTGCCGGACGCCCGGGACGGCATGAAGCCGGTGCAGCGCCGCATCGTCTACCAGATGAACGAGATGGGCCTGCGCCCCGACCGCGGCTATGTGAAGTGCGCGCGCGTCGTCGGCGAGGTCATGGGCAAGCTGCACCCGCACGGCGACGCGTCGATCTACGACGCGATGGTCCGCATGGCGCAGCCCTTCTCCATGCGGGTGCCCCTGGTCGACGGCCACGGCAACTTCGGCTCCCTCGGCAACGACGACCCGCCGGCCGCCATGCGGTACACCGAGTCGAAGATGGCCGCCGCGGCGCTGATGATGACCGAGTCGATCGACGAGGACACCGTCGACTTCTCGCCGAACTACGACGGCCAGGAGCGGGAGCCCGTCGCCCTTCCGGCGGCGTACCCGAACCTGCTGGTCAACGGCGCGTCCGGCATCGCCGTCGGCATGGCGACGAACATGCCGCCGCACAACCTGGGCGAGGTGATCGCGGCCGCCCGGCACCTGATCCGCCACCCGAACGCGGACCTCGAGGCGCTGATGCGTTTCGTGCCCGGCCCCGACCTGCCCACGGGCGGCCGCATCGTCGGCCTGTCCGGCATCAAGGACGCGTACGAGAACGGCCGCGGCACGTTCAAGATCCGTGCCACGACGACGGTGGAGACCGTGACGGCCCGCCGCAAGGGCATCGTCGTCACCGAGCTGCCCTTCACGGTCGGCCCGGAGAAGGTCATCTCCAAGATCAAGGATCTGGTCGGCTCCAAGAAGCTGCAGGGCATCGCGGACGTCAAGGACCTCACCGACCGCGCCCACGGCCTGCGCCTGGTCATCGAGGTCAAGAACGGCTTCGTGCCGGAGGCGGTCCTGGAGCAGCTCTACAAGCTGACGCCGATGGAGGAGTCCTTCGGCATCAACAACGTGGCTCTGGTCGACGGCCAGCCGCTCACGCTGGGCCTCAAGGAGCTCCTCGAGGTCTATCTCGATCACCGCTTCGACGTGGTGCGCCGCCGCTCCGAGTTCCGCCGCGGCAAGAAGCGCGACCGGCTGCACCTCGTCGAGGGTCTGCTCGTCGCGCTGCTCGACATCGACGAGGTCATCCGCCTCATCCGCTCCAGCGAGAACTCGGCGCAGGCCAAGGAGCGCCTGATCGAGCGCTTCTCGCTGAGCGAGGTCCAGACGCAGTACATCCTGGACACCCCCCTGCGCCGGCTCACCAAGTTCGACCGCATCGAGCTGGAGACCGAGCGCGACCGGCTCAACGGCGAGATCGACGAGCTGACCGGGATCCTGGATTCCGACAACGAGCTGCGCAAGCTGGTCTCGGCGGAACTGGCCGCGGTGGCGAAGAAGTTCGGCACCGACCGGCGCACGGTCCTGCTGGAGTCGGCGGGCGCGCCCGTCGCCGCGACGTCCCTCGAGGTCGCGGACGACCCCTGCCGGGTCCTGCTGTCCTCGACGGGCCTCCTGGCCCGTACGGCGACGGAGGAGATCCCGGCCGCCGAGGAGGGCAAGCGCGCCAAGCACGACGCGATCGTCTCCGTGGTCCCGGCGACGCAGCGCGGTGACATCGGCGCGGTGACCTCTGCCGGACGGCTGCTGCGGATCGCGGTGATCGACCTGCCACAGCTGCCGATCACCGCCGCCGCGCCGAACCTGGCGGGCGGGGCTCCGCTGGCGGAGTTCCTCACGCTGGAGGACGACGAGACGGTGGTCTGCCTGACCACGCTCGACGAGTCCTCGCCGGGCCTGGCGCTCGGCACCCTGCAGGGCGTCGTGAAGCGTGTGGTGCCGGACTATCCGGCGAACAAGGACGAGTTGGAGGTCATCACCCTCAAGGACGGTGACCGGATCGTCGGCGCGACCGAGCTGCGCACGGGCGAGGAGGACCTGGTCTTCATCACATCGGACGCCCAGCTCCTGCGCTACCAGGCGTCGCAGGTGCGGCCCCAGGGACGCCCCGCGGGCGGCATGGCGGGCATCAAGCTGGCCGCGGGCGCCGAGGTGATCTCGTTCACGGCGGTGGACCCGGCGGCGGACGCGGTCGTGTTCACGGTGGCGGGTTCCACGGGCACGCTGGACGACTCCGCCGCCACGTCGGCGAAGCTGACACCGTTCGACCAGTACCCCCGCAAGGGGCGTGCGACGGGCGGCGTGCGCTGCCAGCGCTTCCTGAAGGGCGAGGACGTGATCATCCTCGCCTGGGCGGGCGCGACCCCGGCGTTCGCCGCGCAGAAGAACGGCATGCCGGTGGAGCTGCCCGAGGTCGACCCGCGCCGCGACGGCTCGGGCACGCCACTGCCGAAGCCGGTCGCGGTCCTGGCGGGCCCGGCGAGCTAGAGCTCCGGAGCCGGCTCGTCCGGCTGCTGTACGTACCGCAGGACGCCCCACATGCTGTGCTCGTCGGGGGCGTCCTGCGGGCCGTCCACGCGGCAGCCTTCGAGCTGCTCGCGCAGGGCGTCGCCGTCGACGCCCGAGCCGATCAGGACGAGCCGGGTGAGCCGCTCCTCGCCGGTCGGCCAGGGCTCGGGGTAGAAGCGCAGGAACCTGCCGACGGCGTGCACCGAGTAGCGGTTGTCGGGGTCGGCGGCGCCGAAGTCGACGAATCCCTTGATGCGGTAGAGGCCCTCGGGGCGGGAGTCCAGGAACTCCATCAGCCTGCGGGGGTGCAGGGCGGTCTCCGAGGCCAGGGAGAGGGTCTCGTAGCCGGCGTGCGGGTGGTCGTGGTCGTCCTCGGGATCTCCGTAGAGCAGGTCCTCGATGGACATCTGCCCCTCGATCTCGCCGTCGGGAACCACCCGGTCGAAGAGCAGCTCGGGGTCGACGCGTCCGTGCGCGGTACGGACCACCGCCGCGGGTCCCGCGAGCCCACCGACGGCCGCGTGGACGGCGTCCAGCTCCCGCTCCCCCACCCGGTCGGCCTTGTTGACCACGACCAGGTCGGCGAGGGCGAGATGCCGGTCGGTCTCGGGATGCCGTGCGCGCGTGGCGGAGAACTCGGCGGCGTCGACGACCTGTACCAGCCCGCCGTAGACGATCCGCTCGTTCTCGCTGGCGAGCACCATCCGCACCAGCTCCTGGGGCTCGGCGAGCCCGCTCGCCTCGATCACGATCACATCGAGGCGCAGCTCGGGCCGGGTGAGCACCTCCAGATACTCGTCCAGCTCGCTCACGTCGACGGCGCAGCAGAGGCATCCGTTGCCGAGCGAGACGGTGGACCCGACCTGTCCCGCGACGGTCATGGCGTCGATGCCGATGTCGCCGAAGTCGTTGACCATGACCCCGATCCGGGTGCCCCGGGCACTGCGCAGCAGATGGTTGAGCAGCGTCGTCTTGCCCGATCCGAGGAACCCGGAGAGGACGACGACGGGGATCTGCTGCTTGCTCAAGGGAAAACCCTTCCGACGACTCGACACACACCAAAGCCCCCAGAATAGGCAAGCCCCCGACACACGCGCCCCATGGGCGCCCCGGGGCCCATGCGGCACGGCCGGAGGCCGGGCGCACCCTCACCGGCCCGTGGCCGACAGGCCACGCGCGCGCCCGCCCCGACCCCGGCCGGCGCCACCGGCCCGTGGCCGACGGGCCTCGCGCGTGCCCGCCCCGGCCCTGGCGGACGCCGACCCCGCACATTTCCGGTCCCGGCCGCCCTCCCCGTACCGTTCCTGCCATGAGCCCCGCACCGACCACCCCGCCGCCGCCCCCCGCGCGACGCCGGCGGTTCGGCTGGCCGCAGCGGGTCTTCTCGCAGGTCCTCCTCATGCAGCTGGCCATCGCGACCGGCGTCACGGTGCTGGCCACCGGCTTCTTCCTCGCCCCTCTCAGCGCCCAGCTCGACGACCAGGCGATGCGCCGTGCCCTCGCCATCGCCGAGACGACCGCCTCCCCGCAGGTCGCCTCCGCGCTGAAGGGCTCCGCGCCCTCCGCCCAGGGCCCCGTACAGGCGGAGGCCGAGCGGATCCGGCAGTCCACCGGCGCCGAGTACGTCGTCGTCATGGACACCCGCGGCGTGCGCTGGTCCCACACCGACCCCGCGCAGATCGGCAGACTCGTCTCCACGGACCCCAGCGAGGCGCTCGCCGGGCACGAGGTCATGGAGATCGACAGCGGCACCCTGGGCCGCTCGGCGCGCGGCAAGGCCCCCTTGCGGAGCCCCGACGGGACGATCGTCGGCGCGGTGTCCGTCGGCATCGAGTACGACAGCGTCCAGGACCGGCTGCTCGGCGCGATCCCGGGTCTCCTCGCCTACGCCGGCGGCGCGCTCGCGGCCGGCGCCCTCGCCGCGTACTTGATCTCCCGCAGGCTCCAGCGGCGGACCCACGACCTGGCGTTCTCCGACATCTCCGCGCTGCTCGCGGAGCGCGAGGCCATGCTCCACGGCATCCGCGAGGGCGTCGTCGCCCTGGACCGCACCGGCCGCGTGCGCCTGATGAACGACGAGGCCCAGCGCCTCCTCGGGATCGGCCCGGAGGCCACCGGCCGGCCCCTTGAGGAGGTCCTCGGTCCGGGCCGCACGGCCGACGTGCTGGCCGGGCGGGTCACGGGCGAGGATCTGGTGACCGTACGCGGCCACCGCGTCCTCATCGCCAACCGGATGCCGACGGACGACGGCGGCGCGGTGGCCACCCTGCGCGACCGCACCGAGCTGGAGCGGCTCGGCCGCGAGCTGGACTCCACCCGCGGCCTGATCGACGCCCTGCGCGCCCAGGACCACGAGCACGCCAACCGGCTGCACACCCTTCTGGGCCTCCTCGAGCTGGAGATGCACGAGGAGGCGGTCGAGTTCGTCAACGAGGTCGTCGGCGTCCATCGGGCCACCGCGGAGCAGGTCACGGAGAAGGTCCACGATCCGCTGCTCGCCGCGCTGCTGGTCGGCAAGGCCACGGTCGCCGCGGAGCGGGGCGTGTCCTTGCGGATCTCGTCCGACTCGCTGCTCCCCGACCGTCTGGTGGACCCGCGCGAGCTGGTCACCGTGGTCGGCAACCTCGTCGACAACGCCCTGGACGCCGCCGCGGGCACGGCCGAGCCGCGCGTCGAGATCGCGCTGCGGGCCGAGGGGCGCACCGCCGTCCTGCGGGTGACCGACAGCGGCCCGGGCGTCCCGGACGACCGCCGCGAGCTGATCTTCACCGAGGGCTGGACCACGAAGGAGCTGCCGTCGCACGGCAAGCGGGGTCTGGGCCTGGCCCTGGTGCGCCGGCTCGCCGAGCGCCGGGGCGGCAGCGCCCGTGTCGCGGACGGGCCGGACGGAGGCGCCGAGTTCACCGTCGTGCTCCCGGAGGCACTGAGCGAACCGGCGCCCGAGCCGGAACCCGCGCAGGAGCCGGCATCCGCGTGGGGGATTGAGCCCGCGCAAGGGCCGGAATCCGCTCAGGGGCCGGAGCCCGCGCAGGAGCCCTCCATGGCCCGGGTGAATGAGGAGTCGCGATGATCGACGTACTGGTCGTCGACGACGACGTTCGCGTCGCGCAGATCAACGCGGCCTACGTGACGAAGATGCCCGGGTTCCGCGTCGTCGCCACCGCCCACACCACAGCGGAGGCGATCGCCCGCCTCGGTGAGGTCCCGGTCGACCTCATCCTGCTCGACCACTACCTGCCGGACGAGAACGGACTCGCGGTCGTACGGGAGCTGCGCCGGCAGGGCCACCAGACCGACGTGATCATGGTGACGGCGGCGCGCGACGTGGCGACGGTCCAGGCCGCGATGCGTCACGGCGCCCTCCAGTACCTGGTGAAGCCGTTCACCTTCGCCGGGCTGCGCGCCAAGCTGGAGGCGTACGCCGCCCTGCGCCACACCCTCGACGGCGGCGGCGAGGCCGAACAGGCGGAGGTGGACCGGTTCTTCGGCGCCCTCTCGGCGGGCGCGGCCGAGCCCGAACTGCCGAAGGGGCACTCCCCCACCACGGCCGAGCTGGTACGCCAGGTGCTGCTCGCCGCCGACGGGGCCCTGTCGGCGCAGGAGATCGCCGAGCGGGCCGGGGTGAGCCGGCAGACCGCCCAGCGCTATCTCAAGCTGCTCGAACGCACCGGCCGCGTACGCCTCTCGCTGAAGTACGGCGAGACCGGCCGTCCCGAGCACCGCTACGTCTGGGCCCCGGCCGCCCGCTGAAGATCCCACCCGGGACTCACACCGCGCCTGCGCCGGTCAGCGCCCTGACCTCCGTCTCCGCGTGCCGGGCCGCGTCCGGCGGCTCGGAGGAGATGACCGTGCCGATCCAGCCGGCCAGGAAGCCCAGCGGGATGGAGACCACACCCGGGTTCTGGAGCGGGAAGACATGGAAGTCGACGCCCGGGAAGAGCGCGTCCGGGCTGCCGGAGACGACCGGCGAGAGCACGACCAGCAGGACGGCCGGGATCAGCCCTCCGTACACCGACCACACGGCGCCCCGCGTGGTGAACTTCCGCCAGAACAGCGAGTAGAGAAGCACGGGGAGGTTGGCGGAGGCGGCGACCGCGAAGGCGAGCCCGACCAGGAACGCCACATTGAGGTCCCGGGCGAGCAGTCCGAGACCGATCGCGGCCACCCCGATCCCGGCGGCGGCCAGGCGTGCCACTGTCACCTCGCTGTACTGCTTCGCATGCGCGTTGCGGCGGCGCAGCGAGGCGTACAGATCGTGGGCCACGGAGGCGGAGGAGGCGAGCGTGATGCCGGCGACGACGGCCAGGATGGTGGCGAAGGCGATGGCCGCGACGATCGCGAACAGCACGGTGCCACCGGTCGAACCCGCTCCCCCTCCGAGGTCGAGCGCCAGGAGCGGTACGGCGGTGTTCCCGGCGGCGTTGGAGGCGCGGACGGCGTCGGGGCCGATGATCGCGGCCGCCCCGAAGCCGAGGACGATCGTCATCAGATAGAAGCCGCCGATGAGCCCGATGGCCCAGACGACCGAACGGCGGGCAGCCCGCGCGGTGGGCACGGTGTAGAAGCGGGAGAGGATGTGCGGGAGGCCCGCGGTGCCGAGGACGAGCGCGATGCCGAGGCTGATGAAGTCGAGGCGCGCGGTCCACTCCCCGCCGTAGCGCAGCCCCGGTGCGAGGAAGTCCCGTCCGTGCCCGCTGCGCTCGGCCGCGGTCGTGAGCAGGTGGTTGAAGTCTCCGTGGAAGCGCACCAGGACGAGCACGGTGAGGGCGATGGTGCCGGCCATGAGGAGCACGGCCTTGACGATCTGGATCCAGGTGGTCGCGCGCATCCCGCCCAGCGACACGTAGACGACCATCAGGGCGCCGACGCCGATCACGGTCCAGGAGCGGGCCGCCTCGCTCGTGCCGCCGAGGAGGAGGGCGACCAGACTGCCGGCTCCCACCATCTGGGCCACCAGGTAGAGCACGGAGACGGTGACGGAGGACGTTCCGGCGGCGATCCGGACGGGGCGCTCCGCCATCCGCGCGGCGACGACGTCGGCGAGCGTGAACCGACCGCAGTTGCGGACCAGTTCGGCGACCAGGAGGAGCACGACCAGCCAGGCGACGAGGAAGCCGACGGAGTACAGCATCCCGTCGTAGCCGAAGAGCGCGATGAGGCCCGAGATGCCGAGGAAGGAGGCGGCGGACATGTAGTCGCCGGCGATGGCGAAACCGTTCTCCATCGGCGAGAACAGCCGTCCGCCGGCGTAGAACTCCTCAGCGGATCCATGCCGGTTACGGCTCACCCAGGTGGTGATCCCCAGCGTCACCGCGATGAACGCGCTGAACAGCAGCAGTGCCAGCGTCTGATGGTCGTCGGTCACCGCCGGCCCCCTCGTGTCGTCTCCTGGGCGCGCGTCTCGTCGTACACGGTCCAGCGCAGTTCCAGTGCCGCCCGGTCCCTGCGCAGCCGGGCATGTCGGGCATAGGCCCAGGTCAGCAGGAAGGTGGTGAGGAACTGGCCGAGTCCGGCGACCATCGCCACATTCACCGCCCCGGCGACGGGCCGGGCCATCAGACCGGGGGCCACGGTCGCCGCCACGACATAGGCGAGGTACCAGAGGAGGAAGCCGAGGGCGGCGGGGAGCACGAACCGCCGGTAGCGGCTGCGTACCTCCTGGAAGGCGGGGCTGCGCTGGACCGCCAGATAGATGTCGGCGGCGCTGTGGGCCGGCTGCTGTCGCGGAACGGCTCCGGGCGCCGGCGCGTCGTGCGTCGAGGCGCCGACCGGTGCCTCGGTCTCGACCGCCTCACCCCAACCGGCGGCCAGTGCGTCGTACCAGGGGTCGTCGATCCGCACTGCCGGGAGGCCCGGCCCTTCGTGCTTCTCCACCGGTGAACTCTCCTTGTCAGCGAACCGTTTCGGCCGCGTGCCCAAGGATGGACAGAGCGGGAAGATCCAGGACTCTTCTCCTCCCGCTCTTCACCCCATCAGGTGATGGTCTCGCCAGGTGGGGCGACGAGCCCGTGCTGATATGCGTACCGGACGGCCTGCACCCGGTCGCGCACGCCGATCTTGGCGAAGAGATTGTTGATGTGCGTCTTGACGGTCGCCGTGGAGATGCCCAGTCGGCGGGCGATCTCCTGGTTGGAGAGTCCGTCCGCGACCAGGCCGAGCACCTCGGTCTCGCGCTCGGTGAGTCCGTCGGGTCCTGACTCCTGGTGCTGCGGTCCTCGCCGGCCGCCGTGCGCCGCCTCGGCCGGTCCTCCCCGGAACGGTGCACGCCCCTGGGGCTGGGCCATCAGCTGTTCCAGAAGCCTCCGTTGGACGGCGGGCGCCAGTCCGGCCCGTCCGTCGAGCACGTCATGGACGGCCCGTACGATCTCCTCCCCGCCCGCGTCCTTGGTGAGATAACCGCGGGCCCCGGCGCGCAGTGCCGGGAAGAGCGAGTCGTCGTCCGCGTAGGTGGTCAGCACCACGACTTCGGTCTCCGGGTGCTCGGAGCGGATCCGCCGGGTCGCCTCCACCCCGTCGCACCGCGGCATCCGAAGGTCCATCAGCACCACATCGGGGGCGAGTTCCGCGGTCAGCGCGACGGCTTCCTCGCCGTCCCTGGCGGCTCCGACGACCTCGATGCCGGGCAGCAGCCCGAGCACGAGCACGATGCCCTCGCGCACCATGGACTGGTCGTCGGCCACGATCACGCGCGCGACCCGGCCGTCGTCGTACCGCGTCTTCGGACCGCTCATGCCGGCACCCTCAGCCGCACGGCGAAACCCTCGTCCTCGGGACCGGCCTCCAGCGTGCCGCCCAGGAGCTCGGCGCGCTCCCTCATCCCGAGGAGCCCGTAGCCCGAGCCCGAACCGCTCAGCGCGGCACCGTCGCCGCCCCCGACCGCACCCGAGTCCCGTACCTCCAGGGCGATCTCCCCCGTCTCGTAGGCGAGCCGGAGCCGCGTCCTCGCCCCCGGCGCGTGCTTGCGTACGTTCGTGAGGGCCTCCTGGGCCACCCTGCGTACCGCCTGCGAGGCCTCCGGCGGCAGGGCCCGGCGCACGCCGATCACCTCGACCTCCGCCCGGTCCCCGCGCGCCAGCTCCCGCAGATAGTCCTCGACGGGCACCATGTCGCCGCGGAGCGCGGAGAGCGCGTGCCGGGTCTCGGCGAGTCCCTCCCGGGCCATGGAGCGCGCGGCGGCCACCCGCTCGAGGACGTCCTCCCGCCGGGCACCTGCCTCGATCTGCAGCCGCGCGGCCTCCAGGTGCACCAGCTGCGCGGAGAGGCTGTGCGCCAGCACGTCGTGGATCTCCCGGGCGATCCTGGCCCGCTCGCTCAGGGCGGCGGAGGCCGCCTCCGCCTCGCGGGCCGCCCGCTCCTGCGCCAGCAGCCGGAACCCGGCGCTGCGGGCCTGGGCGTCCAAGCGGAGGGAGTAGCCGGTGAGCAGCACGGCGGCCGTGGTCACCCCGGCACCCAGGAACCCGGTCTCGTCCGCGTCGACGAAGCCTCCGGAGAGGACCAGCACGGTGATCAGGGCGACGAGCAGCGGGAGTCGCTCCATCGCCGTGACCGAGACGACGATCCAGACCAGCGTCGCGGAGACATCGGCTCCGGCGGCATGGGCTCCGAGCCCGACCGCCGCCACGAGGGTGAGCAGCCCGAGCGACGGCGCGAGCCGATGGGCGACGGTCGTCGCGTGATAGGCGGCGACCGCGGCCACGCAGAGGGCGAGACCGAGCGGGGGCACGATCCCGTACCAGCCGGAGAAGGCTCCCGAGCCGTACGCGCTCGCCACGATCCACGAGCAGATCGCGGTGAGCAGCAAGCCGTCGATCACGAGGCGGCCGCGTGGCACACCGACCCGGGTCAGCGCCTCGGGCGCGGGCCACACGAGCCATCGCCTGGTCGTCCTGCCGCCGTACATGTCCGTCCCCCTCCGTCGCTTCGATGCTACGGAGGGGAGACGCGTCCGTGATCGCCTCAGGGGTGGAACTCTGCGGCTCCACCCCTGGGTGGACGGTCGGCCGGCGGAACCGGTCTAGGCGTCGATCCGCGAGCGGTCGAGCGTCGCCGCGGAGCTGGTGATGAACTCCTTGCGGGGAGCCACGTCGTTGCCCATCAGCAGGTCGAAGACGTGCTCGGCCGACTCCAGGTCGCCGATGTTGATCCGGCGCAGGGTCCTGTGCCGCGGATCCATCGTCGTCTCCGCCAGCTGGTCGGCGTCCATCTCACCGAGACCCTTGTAGCGCTGGATGGCGTCCTTGTAGCGGACACCCTTGCGCTGGAACTCGAGCAGGGTCTGGCGCAGCTCGTTGTCCGAGTACGTGTAGACGTACTTGTCCTGGCCCCTCTTGGGCTGGACCAGCTCGATGCGGTGCAGCGGCGGCACGGCGGCGAAGACGCGGCCCTGCTCGACCATGGGCCGCATGTAGCGCTGGAAGAGGGTCAGCAGCAGCGTGCGGATGTGGGAGCCGTCGACGTCGGCGTCGGTCATCATGATGACCTTGCCGTACCGGGCGGCGTCGATGTCGAAGGTGCGGCCGGAGCCGGCTCCTATGACCTGGATGATCGCTCCGCACTCGGCGTTCTTGAGCATGTCCGATACGGAGGACTTCTGGACGTTGAGGATCTTGCCCCGGATCGGCAGCAGGGCCTGGAACTCGCTGTTGCGGGCGAGCTTGGCGGTGCCGAGCGCGGAGTCTCCCTCGACGATGAAGAGCTCGCTGCGCTCCACGTCGTCGCTGCGGCAGTCGGCGAGCTTGGCCGGCAGCGAGGAGGACTCCAGCGCGGTCTTGCGGCGCTGCGCGTCCTTGTGCTGGCGGGCGGCGATGCGGGTCCTGGCGGCCGCCACGGTCTTGTCCAGGACGGCCCGGGCCTGAGCCTTGGCATCACGCTTGGTTGACGTGAGGAAGGCCTTCAGCTCCCTGGCGATCACGTTGGCGACGATCCGGCGGGCGGCCGAGGTGCCGAGCACCTCCTTGGTCTGGCCCTCGAACTGCGGCTCGGCGAGGCGGACCGTCACGACGGCCGTGAGCCCCTCCAGGGCGTCGTCCTTGACGATGTCGTCCTCGGCGACGCGCAGCATCTTGGCGGAGCGCAGGACCTCGTTCACCGTCTTGGTGATGGCCTGCTCGAAGCCGGAGACATGGGTGCCGCCCTTGGGGGTGGCGATGATGTTGACGAAGGACTTGACCGTGCTGTCGTAGCCGGTGCCCCAGCGCAGGGCGACGTCGACGCCCAGCTCACGGGTGACCTCGGTGGGGGTCATGTGGCCGCGGTCGTCGAGGACCGGGACGGTCTCCTTGAAGGTGCCCGTGCCCGTCAGCCGCTGGACGTCGCAGACGGCCTTGTCCTGCGCGAGGAACTCGCAGAACTCACTGATGCCGCCGTCGAAGCGGAAGGTCTCCTCGCTCTTGCCCACACCGTCCAGGTCGCGCTCGTCGCGGACCACGATGGTCAGGCCGGGCACCAGGAAGGCCGTCTGGCGGGCGCGCTGGTGGAGCGTCTCCAGGGAGAGCTTGGCGTCCTTGAGGAAGATCTGGCGGTCGGCCCAGTACCGCACGCGGGTGCCGGTGCGGGTCTTCGGGACGCGCTTGCCCTTCAGCAGCCCGTTGGCGGGGTCGAAGGGGCTGTCGGGGCCCTGCTCGGTGAAGATGCCGGGGACGCCGCGACGGAAGCTGATCGAGTGCGTGGCGCTGTTCCGGTCGACCTCGACGTCGAGCCGGGCCGACAGCGCGTTCACCACGGAGGCGCCCACGCCGTGCAGACCGCCGGAGGCCGCGTACGAGCCGCCGCCGAACTTTCCGCCGGCGTGCAACTTCGTCATGACGACCTCGACGCCGGAGAGCCCGGTCTTGGGCTCGACGTCGACCGGGATGCCCCGGCCGTTGTCCTGCACCTCGACGGAGCCGTCGTCGTGGAGGATCACGTCGATGCGGTCGCAGTAGCCACCGAGGGCCTCGTCGACGGAGTTGTCGATGATCTCCCAGATGCAGTGCATCAGGCCGCGGCTGTCGGTGGACCCGATGTACATGCCGGGGCGCTTGCGGACCGCTTCGAGCCCTTCGAGTACGAGCAGGTGCCGCGCGGTGTAGTTGGAAGCGTCACGGTCTGCGGTCAGCAGCGCACTGGACGGCACGGACGTTTCGGCGGTCACGCGGTTCGCTCCTCGCTGAATTTGAAAAGTGGCCCGGTGGGGTAAGGCCCGGCGTCGTTCACCGGTCTGAGGGTACCGATGCCTGGTAGAGCCGTTGTCACGCCACCCTCCTGATTTCTCATGCTAGTGCAGAGTCGCATGAGTGTTCGATCCCTCGATGGGGTGACGTGAACATCACGTTCCCTTCCACGCATGAACCATTTAGGCTCCGGGCACGTCCTCATTCACAACCGGCAACCCAGCCGGGAGGACGAACCGAGACAAGCAATGCGAAATCCGTAGAGCGACGCAATACGGCTCATTCGCCGCCAACCGGCAGCAGACAGCCACCTCGGGAAGAAGTTTCGAGGAAAAGCCACGAGCGGGAACGTTTTCGGCCTGGTTGGATGTTGACCCTGGTACGACAGCTCGTCGAGCTAGAGAAGAGGCGACGTGACTACTGTTCTGACCCCCGCGAGCCCCCTGACGGCCGCTGACCGCTGCGACCGCTGCGGCGCCCAGGCGTACGTGCGCGTCGTCCTGACCAGCGGCGGTGACTTGCTCTTCTGCGCCCACCACGGGCGCAAGTTCGAGCCGGAACTCAAGAAGATCGCCGCGGAAATACAGGATGAGACGGACCGGCTCACCGACGTGCCGGCCAAGGCAGTAGACGAGGACCGCTGACGCCTCGCATCCACGACGAGCCAAGGGCCGGTCGCTGACCGGACGACGGGCGGCCACCCCCGCAGTCACAGGGGGGTGGCCGCCCGTCCTCGCACACGAGGCCCGAGGCCCGCTCCGGCCTCGCCTGTGCGGCTCAGAGCTTCGTCGGCAGCACCGCCGAGACCCGGGTGTAGACGCCCGGATTCTCGGCCTGACCGCACCCACTGCCCCAGGACACCAGCCCGATGAGCCGCCCCGCGGCCACCAGCGGCCCTCCGCTGTCCCCCTGGCAGGCGTCCTTGCCGCCCTGCGGGTCACCGGCGCACAGCATCGTCTCGCCCCGGTACGCGGCTCCGAAGCCGCCCGGATAGGCCCGCTCGCATGCCCCGTCGGGCAGCACCTGGACGCGCGCCGAGCGCAGCGCCGAGGCATAGGTGCCGTTGCCTGTCGTGTCCCCCCATCCGTAGACGTCCGCCGCCGTCCCCGGGATCTCGGCCTCGTCGCCCGGGCGGGCCACCTCGATCACGTAGGACTGCGGCAGCGCGGTCGCCAGCGTCAGGACCGCCAGATCGTTGGCGTTGGTCGTGGGGTTGTACTCCGGACTGGTCCAGGTGCCGGAGATCCGGATCTCGTGCCCACCCTGGCCGCTGAGCGCACTGCGGCCCGCGATGACCTTGAGGTCGGGAAGGTCCGAGGGCTCGCCGCCCAGAACGTCCCTGCCGAGGCAGTGGGCCGCGGTGAGCACCTGGGTCGGCGCGACCACCACTCCCCCGCAGAACTGCCCCGCACGCGTACCTCCGAACCGGTCACGGCTGGAGAGCGCCACGACCCACGGGGCCTCCGCGATCTTCGCGGTCTGCCCTCCGACGACGACACTGTCGGCGGCCGCGGGAGCGGCGGCGGCGAACGGGCCTGCCGCCGCCGAGATCAGGCCCAGGGCAGTGGTCACTGCTCGGGCGATGGGGCGACGCATAGAGCCTCCTGACTCTCCGAAGATGTCGGTTCACCCAGCGTGGTGCAGGTGTCGCCGCCCTGCACCCGCGCACACGCCGAAGGGCCCGGCCCCCTTTCGGGGAACCGGGCCCTTCGGCGTGTACGACGCGGACTAGTCGAGGTAGTCGCGCAGGACCTGCGAACGGGACGGGTGACGGAGCTTCGACATCGTCTTCGACTCGATCTGGCGGATCCGCTCACGCGTGACGCCGTAGACCTTGCCGATCTCGTCCAGCGTCTTCGGCTGACCGTCGGTGAGACCGAAGCGCATGGAGACCACGCCGGCCTCACGCTCGGAGAGCGTGTCGAGAACGGAGTGCAGCTGCTCCTGGAGGAGCGTGAAGCTGACCGCGTCGGCCGGGACGACCGCCTCGGAGTCCTCGATGAGGTCACCGAACTCGCTGTCTCCGTCCTCACCCAGCGGGGTGTGGAGGGAGATCGGCTCGCGGCCGTACTTCTGGACCTCGATGACCTTCTCCGGGGTCATGTCGAGCTCCTTGGCCAGCTCCTCCGGGGTGGGCTCACGGCCCAGGTCCTGGAGCATCTGGCGCTGGACGCGCGCGAGCTTGTTGATGACCTCGACCATGTGCACCGGAATACGGATGGTGCGGGCCTGGTCGGCCATGGCGCGGGTGATCGCCTGACGGATCCACCAGGTGGCGTACGTGGAGAACTTGTAGCCCTTGGTGTAGTCGAACTTCTCGACGGCGCGGATCAGACCCAGGTTGCCCTCCTGGATCAGGTCCAGGAAGAGCATTCCGCGGCCGGTGTAGCGCTTGGCCAGCGAGACCACCAGTCGGAGGTTGGCCTCCAGGAGGTGGTTCTTGGCGCGGCGGCCGTCCTCGGCGATGATCTCCAGCTCGCGCTTGAGCTTGGGCGCCAGCTTGTCGGAGTTGGCCAGCTTGTCCTCGGCGAACAGACCGGCCTCGATGCGCTTGGCGAGCTCGACCTCCTGCTCGGCGTTGAGCAGCGGGACCTTGCCGATCTGCTTCAGGTAGTCCTTGACCGGGTCGGCGGTGGCACCGGCGACGGCGACCTGCTGCGCCGGAGCGTCGTCCTCGTCCTCGTCGGACAGGACGAAGCCCTTGTTCTCGCCTTCGGCCTCCTCGTCCTCGCCCTTGCCGGGCGCGACGTCATCGAGGAGCTCCTCGCCCTCGACGGCCTCGTCGGCGTCCTTCTTGGAAGCGGTCTTCTTGGCCGTCGCCTTCTTGGCGGTGGCCTTCTTCGCCACCGTCTTCTTGGCCACGGTCTTCTTGGCGGCCGCCTTCTTGGCCGGCGCTCCGGCCTCGTCGGCCGGGTCCGCGCTCTCAGCCGCCGCAGCCGCCGTGGCGGCCGAGACGGTCTTCGTCACGGTCGTCTTGGCGGTGACGGTCTTGGTGGCGGTGCGCTTGGCCGGGCTCTTCGCTGCGACGCTCTTGCGGGCGCGCTTCGGCGACTCCGCTGCACTGACCATCAGCGTCACACCCTCTTCCTCGAGGATCTGGTTGAGGCTGCGCAGAACATTCTTCCACTGGGTTGGCGGAATCTGGTCAGCCTCGAAGGCCCGACGCACGTCATCGCCGGCGATCTGCCCATCAGCCTTTCCCCGCTCGATGAGCGCCATCACAGACTCGGACTCGGCGATCTCCGGCGGGAGCGTACGGGATGTGCTGGCCGACACGAACAACCTCTCGGAACGATGGAAAACGGCTTCCGGCCCCGCCCGGGATCGGGCCGGAGCCGACGACCATCGGCTGGGAATGTGCCGACGGCGCGGGCTGGACCGGGGAACTGCACAGCGCCTCACGCGGCTGCTGTATTCCTTCCTCGGCTGTCACCTCTTAAGTCATCGCACGGCTTCGAGGAGTGTTACGCCCAATCCGCGTGGCCCGAGTCACACCTCATTTGCGACGAAGCGGCCAGAACGGGCGTTCGTCGCACATTCGCGCCGCCCGAGCCCCCGCGGAACCCTGGGGATGCGTCGTGATCCCCGGGTTCCGCACGGCTCCGGCGACACGCGGTGTGTACGACTCCGCGCCCGTGGCCGTGGCCCGCGGGTCAGTGCTCGCGCGGGGCGGGCACCACGCGCTCCACCTCCGGGTGGACGGTCAGCAGCTGACGCATGGCCGTCTCGGCACCCAGCGCGTCCCCGGTCGCGAGGCAGTCGACGATACGCGCGTGGTGCGCCAGGCAGGGCTCACCCGGACGGTCACAGCCGGTGACCGGACCGCCGGAGACCTGGAGCGCGGCCGCGACGATGCCGGAGAGGTGCTCCAGCATCCGGTTCCCGGCGAGCTGGATCAGCAGGGAGTGGAACTCGACGTCGGCCCGGGCGAAGGTGATGCCGTCACCCTGGGCGTAGGCGTGACCCATGATCTCGACCATGTCGGCCAGCCGCTGCTGGACGTCCTCGCGTCCGTGACCGGCGGCGAGCCGGGCTGCCAGCGGCTCGATCGTCCAGCGCAGCTCGTTCAGCTCGCGGCGCTGGTCGTCGCGCTGCGGGCCGAAGGCGCGCCACTCGATGATGTCGGGGTCCAGCAGGTTCCAGTCACTGACGGGCCTGACCCTGGTGCCGACGTTGGGGCGGGCGCTGACCAGGCCCTTGGCCTCCAGGACGCGCAGCGACTCGCGCACGACGGTGCGGGAGACCTCGAAGCGCTGACCGATCTCCTCCGGAACGAGCGGGCGGTCGGCACCGAGGTCGCCAGAGACGATCATCTGCCCCAGCTGCTGGACGAGCTGGCCGTGCAGGCCGCGGCCGCGACTGCCGGCCGTGCGACGGCCGACCCGGCCGAGGTCCGTTTCCACCCCCTCCCAGGAGGAGGGCCCCACACGGTCGGCGACGGGCGCCTCCCCGTACGGGTAGCGGTCGAGATCGCCCGGGGCGCCGAGGCCGGAGTCGACGGGGCGGGCGGCGGTCATCATGGTGTGCGCAAGGGTACTCACGCATCCTTTGTCGGCGTGCCCCCCGTGACCCTTGAGGTCTTTGGTGAAAAGCACACGAAAGGGTGATCGGCACCCCCTACACAATTGACGATTTATCAGACATAGCGAGCCATTTTCAAGGGAGTTGCCGGGGAAGCGGAAGCTTTCGATCCGGAAATGATCACCAACGCGCTTTGCGGCGCAGGCCGGTGAACAGATAGGCGCAGAGCAGGGCGGTCAACGACAGCGCCAGCGCCACCCCCACGGGCTGGGCGACCACCCGCAACACCCCCTCCAGCCAGCGGTCGGCCGCTGCCGGCCACTCCATGCTGACGAAACCCCGCAGCCGGGCGGGGAGCCCCGAGAGCGGACGGCCCGAGGGCCCGGAGGTCACCTTCTGCAGCACGGGCGCGAGGACCACCGGCACCGCGAGGACGGCCGCCACTCCCGCCGCGGCGACGCGGAAGACCCCGGCTCCGAGCACTCCGGCCCAGGCGCAGCCGACGGTCAGACCGAGCCAACTCGCACACAGTGTCGGCCAGTTTTTCGGTACGGGAATCAACTCGCCGCCGTAGACGAGGCGAAGGGTCTGCAGGTCGGCGGCCACGACGAGCACGGCCAGGACCAGGGCGACGACGGCCGCGACCGTGAGCTTGGCGAGCAGCAGTCCGAGACGGCGCGGAACCGCACCGCGGCCGGTGGTGAGCGCCGGGTAGCGGTACTCGTCCGCGAACGAGAAGGCACCGAGCAGTCCGGCCCCGATCGCGGCGGGCGGCAGCGGGGAGAGCGTGGGCCAGCCGGCGAGCAGCGTGGGCACGGGCGTCCGGCCGCTGCGTGCGAGCACCACCGAGATCACGACGGAGGCGATCAGGACCGCGGCCGCGACGAGCGGGGTGGCCGGAACGCCGAGCAGTCTGCGGATCTCGTACCGGAGCGGGCGCAGCGGCGATCGGGTCGGCCGCCGCTCCGCCGGCGGCTCCGGCTCGCGAGCGGCGGCGAGGCCCTCCGTTTCGCGGCCGCGGCCGTCCACGGAAGTGGGGCCCGAGGGATCGGCCGAGTCGCGCGGGCCTGTGTCGCCCACCTCGTCGGAGAGTTGGTGGATGAGCACGCCGTGCCGGAACGCCGCCTCTCCGATCGCGGCGCAGTCGCTGCCGTAGACGGAGAGGCGATTGCCCTTCTCGGTGACCACCTCGACGGTGCGGCGGGCGGCGCGCGCCTCCTGAGTGACGACCGAGGCGAGCCGTGCCGCATGGGGCGTACGTACCGCGACCCGCGGCCGCAGCCTGGTTCGGGCAAAGTCGGCCACCTCCTGCTCGGCGACGAGGCGGCCGCGGGCGACGGTGACGACCCGGTCGGCGTGGCGGGCCGCGTCCTTGGGGTCGTCGGTGGTGTAGAGGACGGTGCCGCCGTCCACGGCATGGGCACGCAGGAGTTCGTGCAGCCAGGCCCTGTCCCGTACGGAGAGCCCGGCGCCGGGCTCGTCGAGCAGGAGCGCGTGCGGATCGACCAACAGGGCGGAGGCGAGCCCGAGTCGGCGGTCCATCGCGCGCGGAAGGGCCCCGATGCGCTGGTCGGGTAGCCCGGTGAGTCCTACGGCCCGGAGCATCTCGTCGGCTCTGGAAGCGGGAACCCCACTGGCCGCGCACAGCATCCGCAACTGGCTGCGCATGGTTCGCGAGGGGTGCCCCGGAACGTCACCCAGCAGCACGCCGACCTCACCTGCGGGGTGCGCGATGCGGTGGAGAGGCCGTCCGCGGAAGTACGTGACGCCCCGGCCGGGCTCGAGTTCGAGCATCAGCCGCAAGGTGGTGGTCTTGCCGGATCCGGCGGGGCCCAGAAGGGCGGTGACCTGCCCCGGCCTGGCGTCGAAGGTGAGATCGTCCACGGCGGGCGGGAGGTCGCGGCGGGGGCTGCTGGTGAGTCCGATGGCCTGGAGCATCGCTTCTCTCGCGGTAGGTGACACCGCTCCGCGGCAGGGCGGCTATCGAAGCAAGATAACGCGACATTTCGGACTTTTGGCGCAGGGTTGAGGCCTCGGGTCGCCCCCGAGCACGCTCGTCAGACCTCGGGACGCAGCATGGGCGGGTTGAGCAACGTCGCCCCACCCGCACGGAAGAGCTGCGCGGGACGGCCGCCCTGGCGCGTGGTGGTGCCCCCCGCGGGCACCAGGAATCCGGGGGTGCCCGTCACCTTCCGGTGGAAGTTGCGCGGGTCGAGCGCGACACCCCACACCGCCTCGTACACCCTCCTGAGCTCGCCGACCGTGAACTCCGGCGGACAGAAGGCAGTCGCCAGCGAGGAGTACTCGATCTTGGAACGGGCCCGCTCCACTCCGTCGGCGAGGATCTGCGCGTGGTCGAACGCGAGCGGCTCCCCCTGCCCCTCCTCGCGCTCGACGGAGCCGTCCTTGCCGAGTACCTCCTCGACCGGTGCCCAGCGTGCGCTGTTCGCGTCACCGCCCGCGCGCGGCGCCGGCAGATCCGGGGCGAGCGCCAGATGGGCGACGCTGACCACTCTCATCCGGGGGTCACGCTGCGGGTCCCCGTAGGTGGCCAGCTGCTCGAGGTGGGCGCCGTTGCTCGGCATGGGCGCCGGGGCACCCGGGTCGTGGACGCAGAGTCCGGTCTCCTCGACCAACTCGCGCGCCGCCGCGGCGCCGAGATCCTCGTCCGCCCGGACGAATCCACCGGGCAGCGCCCACCGGCCCTGGAACGGCGCTTCTCCCCGTCTCACGATCAGGGCGCACAGAGCGTGGCGCCGCACGGTGAGCACGACCAGATCGACGGTGACGGCAAAGGGCGGAAAGGCCGACGGGTCGTAGGGAGACATGCCGCGATCATAGTCGTCTTCCTGACGATAAACACTCCCCTCCACCGCATCGGCAGTGACTTCTTGTCCCTCCCGTAGGGCTTCCCTCGCGCTGCCGCCCCGCATGATCAGCCCCCCAGCTGGAGGCCGTCGGCGGCCTCCTCGACCATGCCGAGCCCGAGCCGGCTCACCCTCACGGTGAACGGCTCCCCCGCGACCCGCAGCCCCGACAGTCGTACCGCGCCGAGCGGAGCCGAACGGACGGGGTGCAGGGCCACCGTCCGGCCAGGCGCGTCGGGCCGGATCCCGGCGAGGGTCGCCAGCAGATGGACACCGGCGGCCGCGGCCACGGCGGCCGGCCGGCAGGCCGCAGGGTGCGGCACCGGAACAGCGCCGGCCGTCCTCTGGTCGCCCGCGTACATCTCGGGCAGGCGGTGGCCGAACGCCTCCGCCGCGTCCAGGGCGCCACGGAGCAGGGACACGGCCTCCCTCTCGTACCCCGCCGCGGCGAGCCCGGCCACGGCCACCGCCGTCTCATGGACGCGTACGGCTCCTGCCCTGTGCCCGAAGGGGTTGTGGCCGGGCTCCTTGGCACCGAGGCTGCGCAGCCCCCAACCGGAGTCCAGCGCCGGGGTGCCGAGCAACCGGGCCAGCTGTTCGGTCTCGGCCCGGTCCAGCAGGCCGGGCGCGTACCGGCCGCCGCCCAGGAGACCGGTGTCGAGCAGGTGCGCCGCCCACCCTCCGAGCTGGGTCCATGGCCCGCCGCCCGGAGCCCGGGCGGCGGCGGGTCTGCCACCGGACCTGTCGTCGAGCCAGAACTCCGCGCGGAAGCGCGCCCGCAGGGTGCTCGCCCACTCCCGCCAGGCATCCCCGCCCGGTCGGCCGCTGGCGTCGAGGAGGTCGGCGCCGAGCACGGCCGCCCGGTGGGCGTGGGCCTGAGTCTCGGCCCGCCAGGGACCGGAGGGCCCCGGGTCCGGGACGAACCCGTGCGGGTCCGCGGCGGATCGCAGCCACTGGAGGCACCGCTCCGCCGCGGGAAGCAGTTCTTCGAGGTCCTGCTCGGGCAACCCCCAGCGTCTGGCCTCGGCCAGGGCCGCGGGGAAGGCGAGGGTGGCCTCGATGCCGGTGCAGCGGGGCGGCAGGTAGGGGCCGGCGTCCCTGAGGGGGCCGGGGATGCGCCCCGCGACCGGGCCCGTTCCACCGATCTGGGTCCGGGCCAGCGTTCGGAGCGTGGTGACGGCGAGCCGGGTACCGAGGGGCAGGGCCATGCGCGCTGCCCACAGCGCCTCGGAGGTGGCGGGTCCGCAGCGCCAGGGCACCCCGGCGGCGAGATGGACGTCCCCCGGGTGGGCCGCGTCGCGCTGGAGAAGGGCCCGCAGGTCGTCGACGGATGTCCGCAGCAGCTCCCCGATCCGAGGATCGTCGCCCTCGGCGCGAGCCTCGGCGAGCACGGCGCCTCCGGGCCGCGCTGCGCCCTGTGCCGAGAGGGGGGCGGACCGGGGTGTCCGGTCCGCGCGCACCCTGAGTTCGATGGTGTTGGCGGCTCCGGGAGCCAGTTCGATCTCCCACCGCAGGAGCCCGGCGGCGGCCAGCGCGTCCATGGGCGGCGGCTCCGCGGTGACGGCCGCGTACCGGCCGTCGTCCGCCGTCCAGCGCATCCCGGTGCCGTGGACGCTGGGGAAGATCTCGGGCCCAGGCCGCCCGGACGCCACCGCGCCCAGATCCGCGAGATCCGTCCCGAGAGCGATTTCCACCGGGAGTCGCAGCGGCCGGGTGGCGGAGCTGCGCAGGGTGATCCGCTCGGTTCCGTCGGCGCCGCGCGAACGCTCGACGGTGATCCCGGGATCGGGTCCGTTGTCCCCCGATGTACGCAGGGCCCCGAGGAACACGGCGCGGTCGGCGGCGGCCCGCCTGCCCTGGAGCGCGATCGGTTCCCGTCCGGCCACCCGCAGCACACAGCGGGAGAGGAGTCTCCGCCCGGACAGATAGACCCCTTCGAGGCCGCGTCCGGTGAGCTGTCCGTGGTCGGCGCAGATGACGAGGGCGGGCAGAGCGACGCAGATGAGCGCGTTGTGCACCGAGGGCAGCTCGCTCGGCCTCGGTGCACCCGGAAGGGTGAGGCCGGCGAGGGTCGCGGGTCCGGCCGGAAGTCCGGGGGCCGGTGCGGAACTGGAGGCCATGGGTGGTGTGCGGTGCTCTCTGTGCGATCCGGACTGCCGGTACGTGGTCGGCGGGACGGGTCGTGGGGCTCCGCCACAGAGCTGAACGCCTTCGCGGGCGGCCTGGTCACGGGCGTCATCGGCCGCTCCTCGTCCCCCGCTGTCCGGTTCGCCCGGTCGCGGCGTCCCGCGACGGCTTCGGTGAGGATGTGCCGGGGCGGGTTCCGGCGGTGCGCCGGCCCTTCCTGACCGCCTGCGGACGGGCGCTGCGCGAACCGGCCCGGCGCGCTCCGGCGCGGGCTTCGACGGCCGCCGCCGCCCTCGACTCCCGCTCCTGGCGCAGGCAGCCGCGCAGCGACTCGGGATCGAGTCCCTCGTTGCAGGCCTGGTGCAGCAGCCTGGCGAAGACATAGTCGGGGTCGGCGTCCAGAGCGAGACCCAGGGCGACCCGGGCGGCCGGTTCGTCGCCGGTGGACCAGGCCACCCAGCCGGCGAGGGTCAGCGGCGCCGCCGCGTACTCGTCGAAGGGCGCCACGCACCGCCGGGCCAGCACTCCCCAGAGCCGCAGGGCCGCCGCGCCCTCCGGACCTTCCATCCACTCGGCGGCCCGGTCCCGGGTGTCACGGTCCTGCAGTCCGAGGATCAGTGCCGCGGCCTCGTCCGGGTCGATCAGTGCGTCGTCGGCCGCGTCCCGCTCCATGGCTCCCGTGCCGCGCGCCCGGTCGGCCACGGATGCCGGTGCCGGTCCCTCGGCCACCCCGGGCGGCCCGCCGTACCGCCGCAGCATCTCGCGGGCGAGCGTGAGCGTCTTCTCCCTGATGTCCTCCCTGCCCGGGGCCGGCGGGTCGTCGAGGATCCTGGGGACGATCACGGACGCGGCCTCGTTCAGGGCTTTACGCTGCCGCTCGTCGTCGGGCGACGCCCGTGGCTTGAGCCGCGCCTCCATGTCACGCAGGGATCCCCGCACCTGGATTCCGGCGTAGGCGGCCGATGCCGCCATGACCGACGTACCGGTCAGGGCGAGCGGGGTGCCGTCGGGCGGACAGCAGCGGGTGTCGGGACAGACGTACGAGAAGTAGAGGCCGTCGGAGATGCAGAGGACTTCGTAGACGGGAATGTCGAGCTCGCCACAGGCCGTGCGCAGCCGCTGGGCGAAGGGGCGCAGGCGCTCCATCACGTGGCGGCCGGTCTCACCGGGCGCGGGGTCCTGGCAGAGGAAGACGACGATGCCGTCCGGGCGCGTGCCGCGGCGGGTGCAGCCCTCGACGAGGCACTCCGCGAGGTGCTCCGCCGTCGAGGGCCATTCCTTGGCCGAGCGCGGGATGCCGAGCCTGACCCTGCCGCCGAAGCGGCCGTGCTCGCCGTGGAGGGCGACGAGGACGACGGAGTCGGTGGGATGGAAGCCCAACATGAAGGGGAGAGCGTCGGCCAGTTCGGCCGGGCCGCGCAGGGTGATCTGCTGCGATTCGGTGGATCCACGGGATTCGTGCGGGTTCGTGTTCATGGTCACGACGGTCTCGCGGACGTCGCCGACTGCGAAACCCCTGTGGATAACTCCCGGCAACGTCGATTCCCGGTTGTCCACAGGTTCGCGGCTCGTTCGCGCGATGTCCGACCCATCGGGTTGCATGGGGGCATGACCAACGCAGATCGTCTCGCCGACCGCACGGGCCTCCGAGCCACCGCCGACGCCGTACTCGCCCGTCTCGTCGGGGACCCCACCGGCAAGGCGAGACTGCGGGAGGACCAGTGGCGGGCCATCGAGGCGCTGGTCGCGGACAAGCGACGGGCGCTGGTGGTGCAGCGGACCGGGTGGGGCAAGTCCGCGGTGTACTTCGTGGCGACATCCCTGCTGCGCGAGGCCGGCAGCGGTCCCACGGTGATCGTCTCCCCGCTTCTCGCGCTGATGCGCAACCAGGTGGAGGCCGCGGCCCGCGCCGGAATCCGTGCCCGCACGATCAACTCGTCGAACACGGAGGAGTGGGAGACCGTCCAGCGGGAGGTGGCCGCGGGCGAGGTGGACGTGCTGCTGGTCAGTCCCGAGCGGCTCAACAACCCGGACTTCCGCGACGAGGTCCTTCCCCGGCTCGCCGCCGCCACGGGTCTGCTCGTCGTCGACGAGGCGCACTGCATCTCCGACTGGGGCCACGACTTCCGGCCCGACTACCGCCGTCTGCGCACGATGCTGGCGGATCTGCCGGCCGGCGTCCCTGTGCTCGCCACGACGGCGACGGCCAACGCCCGTGTGACGGCGGACGTCGCCGAGCAGCTCGGTACGGGAGCGGGTACGGACGCGCTGGTGCTGCGTGGTCCGCTCGACCGGGAGAGCCTGAGCCTCGGAGTGGTCCAACTGCCCGACGCCGCGCACCGGCTGGCCTGGCTGGCCGACCACCTCGGCGATCTTCCCGGATCCGGGATCATCTACACGCTCACGGTCGCGGCCGCCGAGGAGGTCACCACCTATCTCCGCCAGTGCGGGCACACGGTGGCCTCGTACACGGGCCGGACGGAGAACGCGGACCGGCAGCAGGCGGAGGAGGACCTGCAGGCGAACCGGGTCAAGGCGCTGGTGGCGACGTCGGCCCTGGGCATGGGGTTCGACAAGCCGGACCTGGGCTTCGTGGTGCACCTCGGTTCGCCTTCCTCCCCGATCGCGTACTACCAGCAGGTGGGCCGTGCCGGACGAGGAGTGGAGCACGCGGAGGTGCTGCTGCTGCCGGGCAAGGAGGACGAGGCGATCTGGCAGTACTTCGCGTCGGTCGCCTTTCCGCCGGAGGAGCAGGTGCGTCGCACTCTGGACGTCCTGGCGCATGCGGACCGACCGCTCTCCCTGCCGGCCCTGGAGCCTCTGGTCGAACTGCGGCGGACCCGGCTGGAGACGATGCTCAAGGTCCTGGACGTGGACGGTGCCGTGCACCGGGTGAAGGGCGGCTGGACGAGCACGGGACAGCCGTGGGTGTACGACTCCGAGCGCTATGCCTGGGTGGCCCGTCAGCGGTCGGCGGAGCAGCAGGCGATGCGTGAGTACGCGGCGGCGACGGGCTGTCGGATGGAGTTCCTGCGACGCCAGTTGGACGACGAGGAGGCCGCCCCGTGCGGCCGCTGCGACAACTGCTCGGGGTCCCGGTTCGACCCGAAGGTGACCGATGCCGCGCTCGATGCCGCCAAGGGTGAGCTGGGTCGGCCGGGCGTGGACGTGGAGCCGCGCAAGATGTGGCCGACCGGGCTCACTGCGGTCGGTGTCGATCTGAAGGGCCGTATCCCGGCGGGCGAGCAGTCGTCCGCAGGGCGGGCTCTCGGACGGCTGTCGGACATCGGCTGGGGAAACCGGCTGCGTCCGATGCTCGCGGAGCGCGCGCCCGACGGTCCGGTTCCGGACGATGTGGTGCAGGCGGTGGTCCGCGTGCTTGCCGACTGGGCCAAGGGTCCGGGTGGTTGGGCCTCCGGCGCGCCGGACGCTCCCTCCCGGCCCGCCGGCGTGGTCACGATCGCCTCGCGCAACAGGCCGGACCTGGTGGGCTCACTGGGTCGGCGGATCGCGGAGATCGGCAGGATGCCGCTGCTGGGAGCGGTCGAGTACGTGCCGGAGGCGGAGGAGCTGCGGATCTCCCGAACGAACAGCGCCCAGAGGGTGGTGGGGCTCCATCAGGCGCTGACGGTTCCCCCCGAGCTGGCGGAGCGGTTGGCCTCGGCCGGCGGGCCGGTGCTGTTGGTTGACGACCTGTCGGACAGCGGCTGGACCCTCGCCGTGTCGGCCCGACTGCTGCGCCGGGCGGGAGCGGAAGGCGTGTTTCCGCTGGTGCTTGCCGTCCAGGGGTGAAACGGGGAGTGAACACTGGGTGGCTGGGCAGGGATATGAGTGTCATACCGGCGCATTCCAGTCAGCTGCCTCAATTGCTCGTTGCCGCCCGCGCACAGGCCCGCAAGAATTGAGACCCCGCCCCGCACAGCCTTTGTACGTGGTCCGGAAGGACTGTGCTGTGGTGCGCCCTCACTCGACCCTGCCCGCCAGCGGGCGCGTATCCGAAGGGAGGACCGTGACCTTCGGATTCGCTCCGTCCGCAGCCACCTCGATCAACTCGCCGTCCGAGTCCGCCAGCCGCCTCGCCCGGATACTGGAACCGTCCGAGTGGGCCGCGGCGGGGATACCGCTGCTCCGCAATCCTCGCGAGGTCGTGAGCGGTCTGCACACCCGCCATCGGCCGACACCCGCGACCGCCGTCGTCGCCGTCCTCGACCACGAGGAACGGCTGGCCGCCAGCGCGTCGTTCACGCGTCGCGCCGTCCCCGCGGACGGCTGGGAGTTCCGCAACGCGCTCCTCGCGCATCTGCGCCGGGTCATCCCGCACGATCTGCGGCGCCGGACCCCCGTGCGGACGGCCGTACTGCTCTACTGCCGTGACGGCGACGAGCGATGGACCGAGGAGGACGGCGCCTGGATGTGGGGGCTGCGCGATGCCTGCACGCTCCACGGGCTGCGCTGCGGTGCGTACATCACGCTGACCCGCGGCGGTTGGCAGGTGCTCGGCGAGGGCCGCGGTGGACGGCACCCCGGCTCCGACTCCCGTCCGACCGCCTTGGGGGACGTCTCGGAGCTGGGCATCATGACTCCGCGTACCGCTGGCGGAGCCTCCGAGCTGCTGCGCAGGACGGCGGCACGCTGACGCGACGGCCCCCGCGCCGGTGGACGGGATCCGCGGGACCACGGCCCGGCCGCCCCCACGGGGCAGCCGGGTCAGGACCGCGAGAGGTGCTTCGCCTCAGACACCCGCGCCGAGCACGGCGTTGACGCTCTGCGGGTCACCGCAGACGACGAGCAGCGCGGTCGCGCGTCCCATCGCCAGGGGCAGGGCGCGTGCGGCGGCGTCATCGGCTCCGCCGTTGACCGCCACGACGACCACGGGTCGCGTGGCGGCCCGCTCCACAGCGGCGGCGTCCGCGAAGAACACGTCGTCGCGGGCGTCCTGCTGGGCCCAGTAGGCGGCATCACCGAAGGACAGCTCGTGCGCCGCCCACGGGTGCTGCTCACCGGTGGTGAGGACGAGGATGTCGCCGGGCGGGCGGCCGGTCTCCAGAAGCAGATCCACGGCCTCTTCGGCGGCGTCGAGCGCGCCGTCGACCGGGGCGGGGATCAGCTGGATCTGCGGGCCGGACCGCTGTTCGGAACGATTCTCCGGACGGGGCGACGGGGACTGCCCGGCACCGGGGTGCGGGCGCTGCGCCGGCGGCGCGGGCCTGGCCGGTGCGGGGCCGGGGCGCCCTGGACGCGGCGAGGCCGCCGAGCGCGGACCGGGTACGGGACGAGGGGTCGGCGCGGGGTGGCCGGCGGCCATGGCGCGGGGACCCTGGGCACTCTCGTGAATCTGAGGCTCCTCGGGGATGAGAGGCATGGGTGGATGTCTATCAAATGCCGGTGCGCGAGGCTCCGGCGGGTGGGCACAATCGTGCGACCCGGCCGGCGAGACGGCGCTGCCGGGAAGTTCAGAAGTCGAAGCCGAGCTGGCCCCCGCTTTCCAGTGCGACCGCCTCGGCGGAGATGCGGACCTTCTTGAGGTGCCGCCACTGAGGCAGCGCGTCGAGATACGACCAGGAGAGCCGGTGGTACGGGGTGGGCCCCCGCTCCTCCAGGGCGGCCTTGTGGACCGGCGAAGGGTAGCCCGCGTTGGCGCCGAAGCCGAAGACCGCGCACTCCTGGGCCTCGCTCTCCAGCTCGGCCATCATCGCGTCGCGCCGGACCTTGGCGATGACCGAGGCCGCCGCGACGGCGATGCAGGACTGGTCGCCCTTGATCACCGTACGCACCTTCCACGGGCTGCCGAGGTAGTCGTGCTTGCCGTCGAGTATCACCGCGTCCGGCCGTACGGGCAGGGCGTCCAGCGCGCGCACGGCCGCCAGCCGGAGCGCCGCGGTCATCCCGAGCTCGTCGATCTCCTGGGGAGAGGCGTGCCCGAGCGCGTAGGCGGTGACCCACTTCTCCAGCTCCGCGGCCAGGGCCGTGCGGCGCTTGGGGGTGATGAGCTTGGAGTCGGTGAGCCCCTCGGGGGGCCGGCGCAAACCAGTGACGGCCGCGCAGACCGTGACCGGGCCGGCCCATGCCCCGCGTCCGACCTCGTCGACCCCGGCAACGATCTTGGCGCCGGTGGTGGCTCGGAGCGATCGCTCGACGCTGTGGGTGGGCGGTTCGTACGGCATGGCGCCAGACAGATTACGCCGATGGGGACCGCCCGCGATACCCGCATTCCCCTCCGATGTCCGAAGCCATCGCGGAAAGGCGGTTCACGAGCTCGGCGAGCGGAGGAGCGGCACCATGATCTGGTCGATCATCGCGGCGATCTCGGCGTCCGTCCATTCGCTGGCGCACATCTTCGAGCGGTACATCATCATCGCCGGGATGACGTCGAAGAGCAGCTCACCAGTGGCGTCGGCGCGCACGTCACCGCGCCGGATCCCCCTCCGCACCACCTCTCGGAGGAGACGGGCGGAGGGTTCGATCACCCCGGTCACGATCAGCCCGTGCAGACGTTCGGCGGTCTCGCTGTCGCATTCGTGAATGACCGATCGCAGAGCGAAGCCGGGCTTCGAGTACATCGCGGCCCGGATCCGCCGGCACAACTGGTAGAGGTCCTCACGCACGCTCCCGTGGTCGGGCGCCTCGTCGAGCGTCGGCAGTCCGACCTGGAGCGCGTCGGCGACCAGATCCTCCTTCGAAGGCCAGCGCCGGTACACCGCGGCCTTGCCCGTCTGGGCGCCGACCGCGACGCCCTCCATGGTCAGGCCGTTCCAGCCGACCGTGCTCAGCTGATCGAGCGCGGCCTCCAGAATGGCTCGTTCCAGTACCGGACCACGGCGTCGCGGCGACGCCCCCTGCGACCGAGCGGTGGCCGCGGAGCGCGAAGTAACCATCGGGGACTCTTCCTTGGGGCGGGTCGAGGCAGTCGGCAGCGCACAGTGAACGGTTGCGTTCACTGAGGGGGACTCACTACCGTTGACGACAGTGAACGGGTGCGTTCACTAATTCTCCGTGGGGGGATCCATAGTGACAACATCTCCAGTGGACACGCGGAACACGCCGGGCCCGGCCCGGCAGGGGCGACCGGGAATCGCCCTCACCGTGATCGCCGCCTGCCAGCTGATGGTCGTGCTCGACGCCACGATCGTGAACATCGCACTGCCGCACATCCAGGACGCGCTCTCCTTCTCCACCACCGATCTGTCGTGGGTTCTCAGCGCCTACACGCTCACCTTCGGTGGCCTTCTCCTGCTCGGCGGCAGGGCCGGCGACATCCTGGGCCGCCGCCGCGTCTTTCTCGCCGGCATCCTGCTCTTCACCTTCGCCTCGCTGCTCGGCGGCTTCGCCCAGGAACCCTGGCATCTCCTCGCCGCTCGCGCGCTCCAGGGCGTCGGCGGCGCGATCGCCTCGCCGACCTCGCTCGCGCTGATCACCACGACCTTCCCCGAAGGCCCGGAGCGGAACCGGGCGCTCGGGGTCTTCGCCGCCGTCTCCGCCGGTGGCGGCGCGATCGGCCTGCTGGCGGGCGGAATGCTCACCGAGTGGCTCGACTGGCGCTGGGTGCTGTTCGTGAACGTGCCGATCGGCCTGCTGATCGCCTTCCTGACACCGCGGTACATCAACGAGTCCGAGCGACACCCCGGCCGGTTCGACATCGCGGGCGCCCTGACCTCGACCCTCGGTATGGCCTCGCTGGTATACGGCTTCATCCGGGCATCCGAGGAGGGCTGGCGCGATCCGCTCACGATCGGCTCCTTCGTCGCGGCGGTGATCCTGCTCGCGGCCTTCGCGATCGTCGAGTCGAGGGCGCGTGAGCCCATCACTCCGCTGCGGATGTTCGCCGACCGCAACCGTTCGGGCACGTACGTCATCATGCTCAGCCTGGCCGCGGCCATGTTCGGGATGTTCTTCTTCATCGTTCTCTTCGTGCAGAACGTCCTGGGCTACAGCCCGATCCGGTCCGGACTCGCCTTCCTCCCGGTGACGGTCGCGATCGTGACGGGCGCGGGACTCTCCCAGCGGCTGCTGCCGGTCCTCGGCCCGAAGCCCTTCATGGTGGCGGGCTCCGCGATCACCGGTCTCGGGCTGTTCTGGCAGACGTTCATCACTCCGGACAGTTCGTACGTCAGCGGTGTCCTCGGCCCGATGGTGCTGTTCGGCTTCGGCATGGGCCTGAACTTCGTGACCCTCACGCTCACCGCCGTCTCCGGCGTGGCGCAGCACGAGGCCGGCGCGGCTTCCGGGCTGCTCAACGCGACGCAGCAGGTGGGCGGTTCGCTGGGTCTCTCCATCCTTGTCACGGTGTTCGGCACCGCCAGCCGGAACGAGGCCGAGAAGCAGGTACCGGCCTTCCTCGCCGGCGCGACTCCGGAGCAGCAGGCGGAGTTCGCGGCGACGAAGGAGCTGCCGGCTCCCTGGGGTCACGAAGTGCTGACCTCAGGAATCTCGACCGCCTTCACGGCAGCCGTCGGCATGGTGGCGCTCGCCCTGATCACGGCGGTGGCGGTGATCAGGGTGCGCAAGAGCGATCTGGAGGCGCTCAGCGGCAAGGCCGAGGCCGCGGGCCCGGTCGCCTAGCGCGCCTCGGGACCTTCGCGCTCTGCCCCCTCCCCCGCGGCGTGCGGTGGGAGGGGGCAGAGCCAGTGGTTCCGGTCCGGCGGAGGGCGAGTGGACTCAGGGGATGCTGTACGGGTCGCCGTCGGTGTACGGGTCGTGGTCCTCTTCCCTGCTCGGCCAGCCACACTCCGCCGAGGACGACTCGACCCCTCGTTCGGCGAGGATCGAACGGGCCGTCGCCTCCGACCAGCTGGTGGCGAACCACCCTCCGTCGTCGGCGCGCAGTCGCTTCTCGATGTGCATCAGGGCGCAGGAACGTTGCGGCTCGGGCAGCCGATCGAGCGCGGGCACTGCGTCGGCCGAGAGCCCCGCGAGGTAGGGGACATCGATCTTGTCGAGGCGGTCGTACCGTTCGACGTTGTTCTCGGCGACGATCGCGTCGGGCGAGGCCAGGCCGAAGGTCAGCACGGCCGCGGCGGCACTCGCCGCCAGCGCCCGCGGCAGCAGGCGCGCGCCGAAGATCCCCGCGGCCATGATCAACACGATGGCCAGACCCAGCCAGATCTCCATCGCGGCCACCGAGATGCGCAGCCGGGTGAGCCCGTACGCGTCCACGTACAGGTCCATCCTGCGCAGTGCGGAGGCGACCACGACCAGCGTGAGGACGCAGAGGGTGCCGAGCACGGCGCGCACGAGGGTGCGGTCGCGGGCCCCCTCGCGCGGTGCCCACCGCAAGGCGAGCCCGATGACCACGAGGGTGAGCAGAGTGGCCGTCAGGAGCTGCCAGAACCCCTCCCGCGCGTACTCGGAGTAGGTCAGGTCGGTCTCTTCCAGCACCTTGTCGTAGCCGCCGAAGAGAACCGTGAGCTGCACCGCGTTGAAGGCCGCGAAGAGAAGGTTCAGGACGATGAGCGGAGCGGCCCACTCCATGCGCGCCCGCGCACGGCCGGGACGGATGACCATGCGGTCCCAGCGCAGCGGAGCGGCGGCGGTACGGGCGAGCGAGATCGCCCCGAAGAGACCGAGCAGGAAGAACGAGAGCCGCCACGGCACCTGGGCCGGCGAGAAGTCGGGGATGAGCGAGCCGAGCAGATCGGCGAAGGCCGCGTCGGCGCCCGCGAACAGCGCGCCGAAGACGACGAGGAGGGCGACGGCCACGCCGACCGTACGCACGACCGGCCCCCATCGGCCGCGGGAACCGTCGGCCCGGTCACGCAGCCCTCGCCAGGCCCAGGTGGTGCCGGAGCCCAGCGAGTCGATCAGACCGATGGGGCCGAACAACATACTCGGCCAGCCGCGGCCGCCGTGCAGGGCGAAAGAGGTCACCACCAGCGCGGTGACGATCGCGAGAAACGTCGGCCAGCCGGCGTCCCGCAGCGCGGGGATGCCGAGGAGGGCGAGTCCCCCGATCGCCCAGATCAGCGTCCAGGGGCGAAGACGGCGGCCCGCCGCCCGCGCGGCGAAGGACGCGGCGACCACGGCCGGAACGGCCACGAGCACCAGATTCAGGCCCAGGCCGTCGCCGAGCAGCAGCGCGCTGAGAAGCGCGGTGGCCGCGATGGCCGCCACGGTCGCGGTGCCGGCCCGGGCTGGCGCGGCGGGACGCAGCCTGGTCAACCAGCTGTCGCCCGGCGGTGTCGGTGGCGCCCAGGGCTGCTGGGGTCTCTGGCCTCCCTGCCACCCAGCGGACGCCTGGGCGCGGGGCTGAGGTGGCACGGGATATACGGCGCCGGCCGAGGCCGCAGGCGCGGCGGCCGCAGGCACGGACGCGGCACCGCTTTTCGGCGGAGGAGCGCTGCCCTCTGGTGAAGGAGTGCTGTCCTTCGGTGGTGGTGCGGACGATGTGTCGGACACGGGACCCCCTCCCGACCCGGTCCGCAAACGGGGCCATGGGGGCGGAGGGCCTGCGTCCGGGTGTCTCGTCGGCGCTCTCTCTTCATGATCAGCGCTTGGGAGTGGCCGACTCTAACCGTGCCCTCGGGGATTCGGCCCCGGCGGGTCGGCGCTGTGGCAGGACCGTGACACTCGTCCCGGCGGGGGCTGCGCGGATCCGCCTGCCCGGCGACTCGGCGGATGCTCCTCGCCGGGCAGTGCGGACCGTCGTCAGGGTCGGACGGAGGCCGGAAGCCAGCCGGGCAGTTCCTCGGTCTGGTCCAGCCAGGCGGCGGGAGGCGCGCCGGTCGTGGCGGAGGCCACGACGCCCCCGGCGATCGCACAGGTGGTGTCGACGTCGCCGCCCACCTGCGCGGTCGTCCAGAAGACCCGCTCGAAGTCGTCGAGGCCACGGGCCGCCGACCAGAGCGCGTACGGCACGGTGTCGTGCGCGCTGGTACGGCGACCGCTGCCCAGGACCGCGGCCACCGTCGCCGCGTCGCCGTAGTCGAGCATGTCGCGGGCCCGTCGCAGCCCCGCGCCGACGGCGCTGCGCGGGACGAGCGCGATCACGCCGTCCAAGAGGGCGGCGGGGGTGGGCGGCCCGGCCGGGTCCGCGGCGAGCGCGGCAGCGGCGGCCACGGCCATCGCGCCCACCACGGCCTCGCGGTGCTGGTGCGTGGTGTACGCGGAGATCTCGGCCTGATGGGTCGCCTGCTCGGGGTCGTCGGCGTACCAGGCGCCGAGCGGGGCGATCCTCATCGCGGCTCCGTTCCCCCAGGACCCCTGACCGTTGAAGAGCGCCGCGGCCAGCTCACGCCAGTCGCCGCCCTCCCTGATCAGCCGGAGCATCCGGTTGACCGCGGGCCCGTAGCCCCGGTCGAAGTCGTGGTGCTCGGCGAACGCCTGCGCGAGCGCGTCCTGGTCGATCCGGTTGTGCTGCGCGAGCACGGCCAGAACGGAGCAGGCCATCTCGGTGTCGTCGGTCCACTGCCACGGTCCCGACGGCACTTCACGTCGTTTGAGCAGCGGATAGTTGGCGGGGACGAAGTACTGGGAGCCCAGGGCGTCTCCCACGGCCAGTCCTCGAAGGCTGGCCAGGGCGCGGTCGAAGCGCCGGTCGAAAGAGGAGTCAGCGGTCATCGCAATGCCACTCTATCCGGTGTGGCCGTACGGTTCCGGGGTACGCCAGCGTTCGAACGGCCGGTCCAGGCGGTATCGGCCGTCCTCGCCGAGCAGCAGGGTCCGCGTCTCGGCGTTGCCCGGGTTGGACAACGACTCGAAATCGGCGACCGTCCAGTGGAACCAGCGCATACAGAACAGGCGCATGGTCAGGCCGTGGGTCACCAGCAGCACGTTGGGCGGATGGTCGGGCGCCTCGAAGCTGCGGTACAGACTCTCCAGGAACGCTCCGACCCGGTCGTACACATCCGCCCCCGACTCGCCCTGGGCGAAGCGGTAGAAGAAGTGGCCGTACGCGTCGCGGTACGCCTTCTGCAGCCGTACGTCGTCCCTGTCCTGCCAGTTTCCCCAGTCCTGTTCCCGCAGCCGCGGCTCCTCGCGTACGCGCACCTGCCCGGGATCGAGATGGAAGGCCCCGAACGTCTCGTGGGTGCGGCGGTACGGCGACACATAGACGCTGACCTGTTCCTTCCCGAACAGTTCCCTCAGCCGTACCCCCGTCTCCTCCGCCTGCCGCAGGCCGGTCTCGGTGAGCCTGAGCGCATGGTCCGGCTCCCGTTCGTACACCGTGTCGTCGGCATTGCCCTCGGACTCTCCGTGCCGTACGAGAACGATGCGCCGCGGTCGTGCCATGCCATGACCCTAGATCGCCCGCTTCGGACGGGCTCAGCCGAGGAGGCGCCCGGAGTCCATCCGGCGTATCCGCCCGGTGAAGCGACGGCGCGACTGCCGGTCGTGGGAGACCACGACCAGAGCCCCGGTCCACTGCTCCAGCGCCTCCTCCAGCTCTTCGACGAGCCCGAGGGCGAGATGGTTGGCCGGCTCGTCGAGGAGCAGCAGGTCGGCCGGGCGGGCCAGCAGGCGTGCGAGGGCGAGTCTGCGGCGCTGCCCCGCGGAGAGGCTGCCGACGGGCACCAGGAGGTCCGCCGAACGGAACAGGCCGTATGACAGCAGCAGTTCGGCCTGCTCGTCCTCGGTGAGCGCCAGCCCTCGCCCGAAGGTGGCGAGGACCCGCTCCGCCGGCCGGTGGGCCGGTATCTCCTGGGCGAGGAACCCGATGCGCCCGCTTCGGCGCACTTCTCCCGCCTCCGGTTCCGCCAGTCCCGCCATGACACGGAGCAGAGTGGACTTGCCCGCGCCGTTGCCGCCGTGGATCAGGAGCTTCTCCCCCGCCCGTATGGTCAGCCGGTCGACGGCAAGCCGGTCGGCGACGCGCACATCGGTCAGGGTGACCAGGTCTCCCTGGGCGCCCCCGGCGACCGGCCGCGCGGTGAACGTGAGCGGGCGCGGGGGCTTGGCCACCGGTTCGGCCCGGAGGCGGCGCAGGCGTTCCTGGGCGTTGCGCACCCGCCCGGAGACGGACGCCTGGACCCGGCCGCCCGCCCGGTCGTAGGCCATCTTGTTGTTGTCCTTGATGGAGCGTCCGGCGGCGACGCCGTGTGCGGTGGTCGTGGCGTACGCCTCGAGCCGCGCCGTCTCCTCACGCCACTCCTCGTACGCCTGCTCCCAGCGCTGTCGCGCGGCCGCCCGCCCGGACCGGAATCCGGCGTAGCCGTCGCCGTACCGGACGACCGTGCGGCGCTCGGCGTCCACCTCGAGGACGGCGGTGGCCACCCGCTCCAGGAAGACCCGGTCATGGGAGACGGCCACGACGGTGCCCCGGTGGGCCGACAACGCCTCCTCCAGCCAGCCGAGGGCCTGTTCGTCGAGGTGATTGGTCGGCTCGTCGAGAAGCAGCACCTCGGGTGCGGCGGCGACCGCGCAGGCGATGCCCAGCCGGGCCTGCTCACCGCCCGACAGGCTGCCGAGCCGGCGTTCCCTGCCTATGGAGGCGAGCCCGAGGCCGTGCATGGCCTTGTCGACCCGTGCGTCCGCTTCGTACCCGCCGCGCAGTTCGAAGGTGGTCAGCAGTTCCCCGTACGCGTCGAGCACGGTTCCGTCGGCGGTGCCCAGCTCCGCCTCGAACTCCCTGAGCCGCCGCTCCATGGTGCGGAGCTCCGCCAGGGAGTCGTCGATCGCATCGGCGACGGTGTGATCGCCGGAGAGCCGCGGTGTCTGTGCCAGCAGTCCCGTGCCGCCGTCGGCCACGGTGACGACCTCGCCGTCGTCGGGCGTTTCGAGTCCGGCGAGCAGGCGGAGCAGGGTGGTCTTGCCCGCCCCGTTCTCCCCCACGATCCCGATCCGGTCACCAGGGCGCACGGTGAGCGAGATCCGGTCGAGCAGCAGCCGTTCGCCGCGGGACACGGTCACGTCATGCAGAGAGATCTGTGTAGGCAAGGGCGCCTCCGGTGATGAGGTGGAACGAACCGAACAGGCCGGAACAGAGGGCACACCCCCGACCGGCAAACACAACCCGAGTTGCATTACGGAGAGTGTGGCACACTCGATCCACTAACGCAACAGGAGTAGCAATTGAATGCACCGATCGAAGGGGAGCAGGCGCCCGCCCCGGGCAGCAGGCGCCCCGGCGGCCGCACGGCACGCACCCGGGCCGCCGTGCGCGACGCGGTCCTCACGGGCCTGGCCGAGCACGGCTATCCGGCCCTCACCGTCGAGTACGTGGCGGAGCACTCCGGAGTGCACAAGACGACGCTCTACCGCCGCTGGGGCAGCATGGAGGGGCTGCTCGCGGACGCCCTCGACCTCGCGGGCGAGGACAGCTGGACGCCGCCCGACACCGGAAGCCTCGACGGCGATCTGCGGGCACTCGCCCGCGAGGTGGTCGAATCCTTCGCCGACCAAGGCGCCGCGGCGGCCCCCACCGCGTTCGTCGGCGCCGCCTTCCAGTCCGAGCGGGCCGCCGAAGCGCTGCGGACCTTCTACAGCGAGCGGTTCGCCCGCTGCGAGGTGGTCGTGGAGCGGGCATCGGCCCGAGGCGAGGCGCCCGTGGGCACGGACGCCGGCGCGGTCGTCCGCGCCGTCTCAGCGCCCCTGTTCCTGCGTCTGTTCGTCACCCGCGAGCCGGTCGACACCGCCACGGCGGACCAGGCGGCCCGGGCGACGCTCGCGGCGGTCACCGCGGGCGCGTTCGTACGACGATCGGAAGCCGACGGCCGGGAGCAGGCCGCCGGGGAGTGATTGCGGTCCCGGCGCCCGTGACAAGGTCCGCCGGCCCCTTCAGACCGTCCAGGACGGTTCGAGCTGCACCACGTCGCCGGTGAGCGCCGCCACGTCGGCCTCCGTCTGGGCACGCAGCCCGAGCCGTTCCACGCGCTCGACCCGGTACTTGCCGTGCTCGGCGGCGGACCGCCACATCGACAGCACCACGAACTCGTTCCCCGGTGCCTCGCCGAACACACCGCGCAGCATCCCGGGGGAACCGGCCATCGCCGGATTCCACACCTTCTCCTGCATCAACGCGAAGTGCTCGACTCGGTCCTCGTGGACCCGGCAGTGCGCCACCCTCGCCACATCGGCATCGGTGAACTTCGGCTCGAATCCCGTCTTCACGTCGAAGCGGTGGTCGAAGAGCTTGACCTGGGCGTTCCTGAACGTGCCCGACTGCGCGGTGGCGAGCCGGTCGTGGGAGCGCGCCATGAAGGAGTCGTAGAACGCGCGGCTCTCCCAGAACGCGAAGACATGGGCGACATCCGGCCGTGCCCGGCTCCATCCTCCGCCCTGTCCCCGGAATCCCGGCTCACCGAGCAGCCCCGCCCATTTCCGCTGTCCCCGCTCGAACCCCCTACGGTCCACCACGGTGCAGCGAATCCACTTGACCAGCACCGCGCCATCGTACGGGGCGGAGCATGGCCCCCGTCAGAGTACGGAGGAGTGCACTGCCGCCGGTACGGCCGCCTCCTCGACCCTCGGCACCCCGCCGACCGCGCATGACACCATGAACAACCTGCCCGCGACCACGGGCAGTTGGTCTGACCGGCGACGCAAGTCGTACACGGAGAGGGGATTCACGGTGAGCGGACTCAACAAGGGGGTCGGCAAGGTCGAGGTGACGCTCAAGTGGGATCCGAGTCCGATCGGCGCCTCGGCGCACGACCTGGACATCATCGCCGGGGTGTACACGACGGACGATCCCCACGGCTCGCCCGACTATCTGGTGCACTTCGGCAGTCGCTCCCCCGACGGCACGATCACGCTCAGCCGTGACAGCCGTACGGGGCAGGGCTTCGGATACGACGAGGCCATGATCCTGGAGCTGGACCGGCTCGCCCCCCGGTACGCGCGCGTGGTGGTGGGCGTGGCCATACAGCAGGGCGGCGGCCGGCTGACCTTCGGCGACATCGCCAACACCGGGGTACGGGTCCGCGAGGGCTACACGGACCTCGTCGCGCACGGCTTCGAGGACGTCGCCGATGCGACGGCCGTGACGGTCGTGGAGTTCACCCGGGACGGCGCGGAGGGCTGGTCGTACCGGTCGATTCGCCGTGGGTTCGACGTGGACCCGCAGACCTTCGCGACGCTGATGGGCGCCCGGCACTCCTGAGCCTTCCGCACCGATGCGGACGACCACGAAGGGGACCGGCCGCCACAGGCCGGTCCCCTTCGTCAGTCACTGCTCAGCGGTTCAGCTGCAGCCGCTGGTCGAGCCGCAGCCCTCGCAGATGTAGCAGGAGCCCGCCCGCTGCATCTTCGTACCGCAGGAGAAGCAGAGCGGGGCGTCCGCGCTGATGCCCAGCTGCATCTCGACGAGCTCCGCCGAGGTGTGCGCCTGCTTGGGCGCCGGAACCTCCGCCTTGGGGGCAGGGGCGACGGCCTTCAGGGTCTCCGTCTGGCGCGGGGCGGACTGGGCCAGACCCTCGACGTCCATCTCGTCGTCGGCGGGCTCGTAGGACCCCGTCTCCAGGTGACGCTGACGCTCCTCGGCCGAGTGGATGCCGAGCGCGGAGCGGGTCTCGAAGGGCAGGAAGTCCAGCGCCAGGCGGCGGAAGATGTAGTCGACGATCGACTGCGCCATCCGCACGTCCGGGTCGTCCGTCATGCCGGCCGGCTCGAAGCGCATGTTGGTGAACTTCGAGACGTACGTCTCCAGCGGGACGCCGTACTGCAGGCCGACGGAGACGGCGATGGAGAAGGCGTCCATCATGCCCGCGAGCGTCGAACCCTGCTTGGACATCTTCAGGAAGACCTCGCCGAGACCGTCGTCCGGGTAGGAGTTGGCGGTCATGTAACCCTCGGCGCCACCGACCGTGAAGGACGTGGTGATCCCGGGGCGGCCCTTGGGGAGACGCTTGCGGACCGGGCGGTACTCGACGACCTTCTCGACGGCCTCGCGGATCGTCGCCTCGGACTTCGCGGTGACCTCGACCTTCTCCTCCTCCTTCTTCTTGGCGGAGAGGGGCTGGCCGACCTTGCAGTTGTCGCGGTAGATGGCGAGCGCCTTGACGCCCATCTTCCAGGCCTCGAAGTAGACCTCCTCGACGTCCTCGACCGTGGCCGTCTCCGGCAGGTTCACGGTCTTGGAGAGGGCGCCCGAGATCCAGGGCTGGATGGCGGCCATCATGCGGACGTGGCCCATCGCGGAGATGGAACGCTCGCCCATGGCGCAGTCGAAGACCTCGTAGTGCTCGGTCTTCAGGCCGGGGGCGTCGATCACGTTGCCGTGCTCGGCGATGTGGGCGACGATCGCCTCGATCTGCTCCTCCTGGTAACCCAGGCGGCGCAGGGCCTGCGGGACGGTGCCGTTGACGATCTGCATCGAGCCGCCGCCGACCAGCTTCTTGAACTTGACCAGGGCGAGGTCGGGCTCGAGGCCGGTGGTGTCGCAGGACATCGCGAGACCGATGGTGCCGGTCGGGGCGATGACCGACGCCTGGGCGTTGCGGAAGCCGTTCTTGGCGCCGAGGCGGATCACGTCCTGCCAGGCCTCCGTGGCGGCGGCCCAGATCGGCGAGTCGAGGTCGTCGATTCGGACGGCCACGGTGTTGGCGTCGGCGTGCTGCTTCATGACGCGCTGGTGCGGCTCGGCGTTCCGGGCGTAGCCGTCGTACGGGCCGACGACCGCGGCGAGCTCGGCGGAGCGCTTGTACGAGGTGCCGGTCATCAGCGAGGTGATGGCACCCGCCAGGGCGCGGCCGCCGTCGGAGTCGTACGCGTGGCCGGTGGCCATGAGCAGGGCGCCGAGGTTGGCGTAGCCGATGCCCAGCTGGCGGAAGGCGCGGGTGTTCTCGCCGATCTTCTGGGTCGGGAAGTCCGCGAAGCAGATGGAGATGTCCATCGCGGTGATGACCAGCTCGACGACCTTGGAGAAGCGCTCGGAGTCGAACGACTGGTTGCCCTTGCCGTCGTCCTTGAGGAACTTCATCAGGTTCAGCGAGGCGAGGTTGCAGGACGTGTTGTCCAGGTGCATGTACTCGCTGCACGGGTTCGAGCCGTTGATGCGGCCGGACTCGGGGCAGGTGTGCCAGTGGTTGATCGTGTCGTCGTACTGGATGCCCGGGTCGGCGCAGGCCCACGCGGCCTCGGCCATCTTGCGGAAGAGCGCCTTGGCCTCGACCTCCTCGATGACCTCGCCGGTCATACGGGACGTCAGGCCGAACTTGCCGCCCTCCTCGACCGCCTTCATGAACGTGTCGTTCACGCGGACCGAGTTGTTGGCGTTCTGGTACTGGACGGACGTGATGTCGTCGCCGCCCAGGTCCATGTCGAAGCCCGCGTCGCGCAGCGCGCGGATCTTCTCCTCCTCCTTGACCTTGGTCTCGATGAAGTCCTCGATGTCGGGGTGGTCGACGTCGAGGATGACCATCTTGGCCGCGCGGCGCGTGGCGCCGCCCGACTTGATCGTTCCTGCGGACGCGTCGGCGCCACGCATGAAGGAGACCGGGCCGGAGGCGTTGCCGCCGGAGGAGAGCAGCTCCTTGGAGGAGCGGATACGGGAGAGGTTCAGGCCGGCGCCGGAGCCGCCCTTGAAGATCATGCCCTCTTCCTTGTACCAGTCGAGGATCGACTCCATGGAGTCGTCGACGGACAGGATGAAGCAGGCGGAGACCTGCTGGGGCTGCGGCGTGCCGACGTTGAACCACACCGGGGAGTTGAAGCTGAAGATCTGGTGCAGGAGGGCGTACGCCAGCTCGTGCTCGAAGATCTCGGCGTCGGCGGGCGAGGCGAAGTAGCCGTACCCCTCGCCGGCCTTGGTGTACGTCTTCACGATCCGGTCGATGAGCTGCTTGAGACCGGTCTCGCGCTGCGGGGTGCCGACGGCCCCGCGGAAGTACTTGCTGGTGACGATGTTGACCGCGTTCACCGACCAGAAGTCGGGGAACTCGACGCCACGCTGCTCGAAGTTGACCGAGCCGTCGCGCCAGTTGGTCATGACGACGTCACGACGCTCCCAGATCACCTCGTCGTACGGATGCACGCCCGGGGTGGTGTGGATGCGCTCGATACGCAGGCCCTTGCTCGCCTTGGCTCCCTTGGCTCGGGAACCTCGCGCCGGACCGCTCGCCGTCTCTGTCATGCCGCCTCCCATATACGGGCAAAACACCTTTAAGCACCCAGATAGTCCCAGGGCACTGTCTTCTTGTCTGTTGTCGCGAGCACCGCTCCGGGCGCCCGTGACATGTCTTTTCGGCCGCGCGCGGCCGGCCTCGGCCGGACCCCCGGTCCGGCCCGCCGGTCAGTCGGCGGCGGTGGCGGGAACGGGGACCTCTGGGGTCGCTCCGGTCCCGCAGTCCACTGCGGGAGGCCGCTGCTCACGGAGTTCCGAGATGGCGGCCTCGAAGTCGTCGAGGCTGTCGAAAGCCTTGTAAACGGATGCGAAGCGCAGGTACGCGACGAGGTCGAGCTCCTGCAACGGGCCGAGGATGGCCAGGCCCACGTCGTGGGTGGTCAGCTCGGCGCTCCCGGTGGCGCGCACCGCCTCCTCGACCCGCTGGCCGAGCTTGGCGAGGGCGTCCTCGGTCACGGGTCGCCCCTGGCATGCCTTGCGGACGCCGGAGATGACCTTGGTACGACTGAAGGGCTCGGTCACGCCGGACCGCTTGATCACCATCAGCGATGCGGTCTCCACCGTCGTGAAACGACGGGAGCAGTCGGGGCACTGGCGGCGGCGTCGGATCGACGTCCCGTCGTCGGTAGTGCGACTGTCGACGACACGGCTGTCGGGGTGCCTACAGAAGGGGCAATGCATGGTTCCGACCCTCCCTCGCGGCACGACTGAATAGCCTCGCCGAGCCCGTCAAGGCCCCTCGAAGCGACCACCAGCATAGGCGATGCGGGCACCGCCGATAGACGGGGGACCACAACTTGTAGGTGGCTGATGCCATGCAACCACTAGATCTGGGGTTGGGTCGCGTTTCCGGCACTTCGCGCGTGTCGCGCGCCAGGCGCGCCCGCGACCGGCCACGAGGGTACGGGAGGCGCGCGTCTCCGCTGATTCCGGCCCCATGAGTGCCACACTGGGAAAGCACCCCCGCTCCCAGGCGGCCCGGCGAGGAACGCTACCGTAATGACCGAATTGCCACCGCAACCGGGGTCTGCGTATACACCCACCTGCACGTACACGTAAGGCAATCCGCGATTTTTCACTCGAACGTGTGTTTGGCGCAACCTTTCGAAAGCCACTACCGTTGTGCCAGCCAGGGAGACCATTCGAGAGGGGCCGCCGACGTGACCACCACCGCAGACAGTGCCACCATCACTGCCCAGGACCGCTCCCAGGGCCGACTCGAGCCGGTGCATGCCATGAATGACGCAGCCATGAACGGAGACGGGGAGCCAGGGCGACCTACGCGCTCGCTGCCCGGGCGACCTCCAGGCATCAGGGCGGACAGCTCCGGCCTCACGGACCGCCAGCGGAGGGTCATCGAGGTCATCCGGGACTCGGTCCAGCGCCGCGGCTACCCGCCGTCGATGCGCGAGATCGGCCAGGCGGTCGGCCTCTCCAGCACCTCCTCCGTGGCCCACCAGCTGATGGCCCTGGAGCGCAAGGGCTTCCTGCGCCGGGACCCGCACCGCCCCCGGGCGTACGAGGTGCGCGGCTCCGACCAGCCCAGCACGCAGCCGACGGACACGACCGGCAAGCCCGCCGCGTCGTACGTGCCGCTCGTCGGCCGGATCGCCGCCGGTGGCCCGATCCTCGCGGAGGAGTCCGTCGAGGACGTCTTCCCGCTCCCCCGGCAGCTCGTCGGCGACGGTGAGCTCTTCGTCCTGAAGGTCGTCGGAGACTCGATGATCGAGGCCGCGATCTGCGACGGCGACTGGGTCACCGTGCGCCGTCAGCCGGTCGCGGAGAACGGCGACATCGTGGCGGCCATGCTCGACGGCGAGGCCACGGTCAAGCGCTTCAAGCGCGAGGACGGCCATGTCTGGCTGCTGCCGCACAACGCGGCGTACCAGCCGATCCCCGGCGACGAGGCCACCATCCTCGGCAAGGTCGTCGCGGTACTGCGGCGGGTGTGACACCACCTCGCCGGCTCCGACCGGGCCCCGGGATCCACTGCGCCGGTCCCGGGGCCCTGCTGTGTCCCTCCGGGGCCCTGCCGATGCGGCAGGGCCCCGGTCGGCTTTCTCAGACCCCCGCCGCCTTCGACGCGGCGTCGATCGCCGCCAATGACTTGCGCACCTGATTACGGTCCGTGGTGTACCAGAAGTCGGGCAGCGACGCCTTCAGATAGCTGCCGTACCGGGCGGTGGCGAGCCGCGGATCGAGCACGGCGACGACGCCGCGGTCCCCGGTCGCCCTCACGAGACGTCCGGCGCCCTGGGCCATCAGCAGCGCCGCGTGAGTGGCCGCGACAGCCATGAAGCCATTGCCTCCGGCGTCCTCCACCGCCTTCTGGCGGGCGCTCATCAGCGGGTCGTCGGGGCGCGGGAAGGGGATCTTGTCCATCACGACCAGCTGGCAGCTGGCGCCCGGGACATCCACTCCCTGCCAGAGCGAGAGCGTGCCGAAGAGACAGGTCTGCGGTTCGGCCGAGAAGTTCTTGATCAGCTCGCCGAGCGTGTCCTCGCCCTGGAGCAGGATCGGGAACTCGGGGACCCGGGAGCGCAGCTCCTCGGCGGCCAGCTGAGCGGCGCGCATCGAGGAGAACAGACCGAGCGTGCGACCGCCGGCGGCCTGCATCAGCTCCGTCAGCTCGTCGAGCATGTCTCCGCGATCGCCGTCCCGCGCGGGGCGGGACAGATGCTTGGCGACGTAGAGGATGCCCTGCTTGGGGTAGTCGAACGGCGAACCGACGTCGATCCCCTTCCACACCGGAATGTCATCGCCCTGCGTGCCCTCGGGGGCCAGCCCCAGGGAGGCCCCCACCCCGTTGAAGTCACCGCCGAGCTTGAGTGTGGCGGAGGTCAGCACCACGGACCTGTCCGCGAAGAGCTTCTCGCGCAGCAGCCCGGAGACGGAGAGCGGCGCCACCCGCAGGGAGGCCCCGAAGCGGTCGTGGCGCTCGTACCAGACCACGTCGTACTCGGAGCCCTGAGTGATCCGCTCGGCGACGCCGTGGACGGTCTCCACGGACGCCATCGCCTGCTTGCGGACGGCGTCCTCGTCCTGGACGGACTTGTCGCGCGTGGAGCCGAGCGCCGTGATGACGGCGCGGGAGGCGTCGCGCAGCGCCATCAGCGCGTACGCCAGGTCTTCCGGAATCTCCTCCAGGCGGCCCGGCAGCGCCAGCTCCATCAGCCGCTCGAAGCCCTCGGCCGCGGTCTGGAGCTGGTCGGCGACCTTCTCGTCGACCAGCTTCGCGGAGCGGCGGACCGCCCGGTTGACCTGGCCGGGGGTGAGTTCGCCGGTGGCGACGCCGGTGACCCGGGAGACGAGCTCATGGGCCTCGTCGACGATCAGCACCTCGTGCTGGGGCAGCACCGGGGCGCCCTCGATCGCGTCGATGGCCAGCAGGGCGTGGTTGGTGACGACGACCTCGGCGAGCTTGGCGCGCTCGCGGGCCGCCTCGGCGAAGCACTCCGCGCCGTACGCGCACTTGCTCGCGCCCAGGCACTCCCGGGAGGAGACCGACACCTGTGCCCAGGCGCGGTCGGAGACGCCCGGCGTCAAATCGTCCCGGTCCCCCGTCTCCGTCTCGTCCGACCAGTCGCGGAGCCGCAGCAGGTCCTGTCCCAGCTTGCTCGTGGGAGCGGCGGCCTCGAAGGGATCGAAGAGGCCGTCCTCCTCTTCCTGCGGCACACCCTCATGGAGGCGGTGCAGACAGAGATAGTTCGACCGCCCCTTGAGCATGGCGAACTCCGGGCGGCGACGCAGCTGCGGGTGCAGTGCGTCGACCGTTCGCGGAAGATCACGCTCGACCAGCTGGCGCTGGAGCGCGAGGGTGGCCGTGGCCACCACGACGCGCTCTCCGTGCGCCAGCGCCGGCACCAGATAGCCGAGGGACTTTCCGGTGCCGGTGCCGGCCTGGACGAGGAGGTGGGAGCTGTCGTCGATGGCCTCGGCCACCGCTTCGGCCATGGTGACCTGGCCGGGGCGCTCCATACCGCCGACGGCGGAGACTGCGGCATGGAGGAGGTCGGGGAGGGATGGCTTCGTCATAGCGCGTCCAGCCTACGGCGCGGCACTGACAGCCGGATCACGCGAGCGGATTCGGGACCGTCCCGTGGACGGCGGCATGGGGCCGCTCCGGGCGGTCGCGGTAGCCGTCCAGGTGCAGACGGTTCCGGTTGAGACAGAGTCGCTCGATCCGGGGCGTGAGGAGATCGAAGAGCTCGAACCGTTCCTTCAGCTCGGGAAAGCGCGCCTGGTGGCGCAGGATCTCGGAGCGCACCAGCGCCCAGAAGTCACGTTCCGGCACGGCGAGTTGTTCCTCGCACAGGGGGGCCAGGTAGCGGAAGACACCGACGAAGAGCCCTGAATGGATGAACTGGGTGAGGAAGTCGGGCTCCTCGGTGAGCAGGATGGCCCGGACGTCGTCCGGCATCGCGTCGTGCTCGGGCAGCGGGCGTGCGCTGATGTTCACGTCGTCGACGAAGTCCTTGATCGCCAGGCGTACGGGGACGTCCTGGTCGTCGTAGACGACGATGGCGTTCTCGCCGTGCGGGGAGAACACGGTGCCGTACTGGTAGAGGAAGTGCAGCAGCGGCGGCAGCATGGCCGTGAAGAGACGCTGGAGCCAGGTCCTGGGGGCGAGCCCCGAGCGCTCGACCAGTTCGGCGACGAACGCCCGGCCGTCCGGGTCGGTGTGGAGCAGGGAGGCGAGGGTGCGTGCGCGTTCGCCGGGCGGGAGCCTGAGGGGTTCGCGCCAGATCGCGCCGAGGAGTTCCTTGTACTGGTACGGGACCTCGGGCAGTCGGTCGTAGAGGGGGTGCTCGACCGTGACGGAGGCTACTTCGCCGAGCAGGACCACCCCGCACTCGTCGCGCAGGAACGGGTCGCCGTCCCGCAGCCCGTGGACCCATGAGGTGACGGCGGGGGCGGCGAGGGTCCGTTCCGTGGGGAGACCGCGCCAGACGAGGGTGTTGAGGACCGACAGCGGAAGCTTGACGGTGTGCCTGTCGGGCCGGCTCGTGTTGAGGAACGTGCGGATCGACTGCTGGGGCAGCCGAAGGTCCCCGTCGGCCGGCAGCGGCACGATGGCTCCGGAGGCGACGGCGGGGGCGTAGAGCGGGAGGACGATCTCGTCCCACTGCCAGGGGTGGACGGGCAGGAGCAGGTACGTCTCGGGGTCGAGCCCGCGGGCCCGCAGCGTGCTGTGGAAGGTCTCGCGGACGTCGGCGTCGAGTTCGCCGGCGTAGAGCCGGTCAGGGGTGTCGAGGCCGGGGACTCCGCGGTAGGCGGCGAGCTCGGTGCTCACCGCGATCCAGGGGAGCCGGGTGGCGCGGCGGGCCTCGGGGGCCCAGCGGGCCGCGTCGGTCGCGGAGAAGCCGATCCGGCCCTTGTTGAGGACGAGCCAGGGGTGGCCGGTCTGGTGGCCTTCGAGTTCGGCGTAACCGAGATCGGCCAGCCGGTCGGCCGTCAGCGCCGTCCGGTCGAGGTGGGCGTCGGCGGCGAGGGTGGTGGTGAGCTCGCGGATGAGATGACCGAGGGTGGCGCCGTCGAGCCGGAGCAGCCTGCGGGCCCGGACGAGGAAGTCGAGGGGGTCGGTGAGCGGCTGCCCGTCGAGGGCGAGGGAGTCGGGGGCGACCCGCCAGCTTCCGTAGGCTCCACGGCGGGCCGTGAAGGTCAGTGGCGAGCCGTCGTCGAGCCGCAGGAGGTAGCGGTCGGGGTCGCCGGGGGTGTCGGTCGCGGGGTCGGGCGGGACGGGGACGGGCTCGACGATCTCCTCGTACGCGAACTCGCCGACGGTCTTGGCGAGCAGGCGCGCGGCGGCCCTGGTCCAGGTCGCGGCAGTCAGCTCGGGGGGTGTGAGCAGTGCGGAGTCATGGGTGACAGGGGACGACGGCACGGGGACTCCTCTGGGTGGGAACCGCTGTGGGTCGAGCGGTGTAAGTAAGGCAGGGATGCGTTCACAGGACGTGACGAAGGGCGCGGTCACGGACCATGAGCGCGGCTCGTTTGTCAGGGAGGTCGACTTCCGCGGAGAGGCGGAAGCCGGCGCTCAGGAAGGCCGAGACGGAGGGGGTGTTGCGAAGGTCGGGTTCTGCGATGACGCGGGTGCAGCGAGGCCGGTGGTCGAGTACGAGATCGGCGACTGCTCGCAGCAGCGTGGTGCCGACTCCGCGGCCGCGGTCGGCGACGCTGCCGAGGAGGAGATGGATGCCGGTGTCGTGCGGCCGGGCTGGGTAGTGCCGGGCGAGCGGGTCGAGGTCGGCGCGGTAGATCTCGAAGTAGCTCATCGGGGTCGAGTCGAGGACGCCGAGGCAGGGCACGCTGCGGCCGTCGCCGTGGAGTTGGGCGCGCATGTGGGACTCGGTCACCGATTCCGGGCCCGCGAGCTCCCAGAAGGCGGCCACGGCAGGGTCGTTCATCCAGCGGCTGACGAGCGCCAGGTCCCGTTCGATCCGCACGGGTACGAGGTGGAAGGAGCCAGCGGGGGTCGTGGCCCGGCCCCATGTGGCGACGTCGTCCAGGAGGTCGCCGAACGTGCTCGCCGGGCCGTCGGCGTTGGCGAGCAGGGCGACGAGTTCGTCCGCGAGGTGCAGGTCCAGGGTGTCCTCGCCGCCCGTGTCGGCCGATGGCCCGTGGCCGGTTCCGGGGTCGGTGCCCGAGTCGGTGCTCGCATCGGTGGGGGACATGGCGGGTGCTCCTCTCGGCTGTTCGGTCGGATCGTGGGCTTTCGGCGGGCTGATGGATGTGGGGTCGGGATGAGAGCGGGGGGTCCTCAGGAACGGAGGGGGTTGGTGATGGCGACGTAGACGGACTGGGTGTCGACGGGGCCGACGAGCTCGTCGAGGCCGTGCAGGCGGGTGAGGAGGTTGGCCTTGCAGCGCAGGGTCGCGGCTTCCAGGAGCCGGTGCGGCAGCGGTGAGCCAAGACCGGTGGCGGAAGTGAGGAACTGGCGGAAGCCGGCGAGCAGTACGCGTTCGTCGGCGAGGCGCTGGGCGCCGAAGGCTCCGATGAGGCCGAGGACGTTGTTGATGCCGAGGTAGTAGGCGAAGCGCTCGTCGGTGACCTGGTCGGAGACGAACGTGTCGCTGGCTGCGCCGATGCCGGGGAGTCGGTTCTCCAGCTCGTCGCGGTGGGACTCGCGGAAGTAGTAGCCCTGGTTGTCGCGGTAGCGGCCGCCGATGGGCCAGCCGTCGGGGTCGAGGAGCACCAGGGTGTTCTGCTGGTGGGCTTCGAGGGCGACGCCCGCGTGGCCGTCGAGCCAGAGCACGGGGCGGACGACCTGGTCGAGGTAGCGCAGGAACCACTCCGCGGCGACGGCCGTGGTGGGGCGGCCGGTCCGGACGGCGAGGCGGTGGACGATGTCGGCGAGACGGGAGCGCATCCGCGTAGTGCCGGGCCAGGGGCGCGGGGCGGTGAGGGCGGCGATGCAGACGGCGTCGTCCCCGGCGTTGAAGGGGTTGTGGCGGACCATGACGTCGAGCCCGGGGATCGGTTCGCCGGCCGGGGTGTCGACCGCGAGCCAGGCGGGGTCACGGACGATGTCGAAGTTGGGGTGGGAGGCCTGCCACTGGTCGACGAGCCCGGTACGCAGCAGTCGGTGGACCTCCACGCCGCGGTGGAGCTCCTTGCGGAGGTTCTCGCGACGGGAGTTGGTGATGCGCACGCCGAGGGAGAGCTTGAGCATCGTCCGGGCGCCGGGTCGGTGCACGGTACGGACGGAGGAGGTGGGGTGCCAGGTGGCCCCGTGGGGGCCGAGGTCATGGAGGAGGCCGGCGTCCAGAAGGGCGGCGACGGCGGGGCGGTGCGGCAGTTCTCGCGCCTGCCAGGGGTGCAGGGGCAATGGCACGGTGCCGGCGGGCAGTTCGAGACCCTCGGCGAGGCCGGCGGCGAGCTGGGCTGCGGTGACCGGCCGGCCCTGTTCGGTCCAGGCGGAGTCGGCTGCGAGGACCGTGGGGTCGACAGCCATCCAGTGCAGCGGGAAGGAACCGTGGAGCTCGGGTGAGTAGGCCCGGGCCTCGGCCTCGGAGAGCCCTTCGCGGCTCTTGGGGGTGGGGTGGAGCGGGTGGCCGAGCAACAGGGACTGCTCGGCGGTGAGGAAGAGGTCGGCTTCGGGGCCGGGGTTGGGGCGACGGCGCCGCTCGGTGATGAACTCGGCGGTGCGGCGGGTCGAATCGGCGACGCGACCGACGAGTTCGGTTCCTTCGGGGCGGCCGGTCTCGCGGCTGATGAGTGCGGCGACGGTGACGGCGTCGGCGGTGGGAGCGGTGGGGTGCAGTCCTTCGAGGGTGGGGGGCCCGAAGCGGTGCCACCCCGTCGGCGACCAGTAGTGGACGGGGACGAGGAGGGCGGTGCCGCTGGCGTCGAGAGGAATACGGAGGGTCGTGGACTCGGGGGCCGGAAGGTTCTTCTCGCGTACCCAGCAGCGCAGCAGGTTCTCGATGGTCGCGGCGTCGGCTGCGCGCTGTGCGTCCGGGTCGTCGAGGTGATCCTCCCGGGTCGCCGTACTCCCCACAGCGGCGGCGGCCTTGACGGACGCGTGCGGTGCGGGGGTGGGCTGGGGGTCGTACGGGCCGGAGTGCTGCCGGGGGACGGTGGCCTGTTCGACGGCGAGAGGGCCGAGTACGGCGCTGGCGGTGTCGGACGCTTCGGATGCGGGGCTGGCGTTCACGGGGGCTTCCTTGTGAGGTGTCCGGGTTCGGTCCGGGATCAGTGGGACGGTCCGGTCGGTCCGGTGTCGGTCCGGGGACGCTTGCCGCGTGGGGGAGACGCCGGGCGGTGGGCACGTTCGGCGGCGGCCAGGGCGTCGGCGAAGCGGTCGAGGACGGCCTCGGCCTGTTCGTCGGTGAGGGTGAGCGGAGGGAGAAGGCGTACGACGCCCGAGTGGCGGCCGCCGAGTTCGACGATGAGTCCGCGGTCGAGGCATTCGCGCTGGACGGCCGTGGCGAGGGCGGGATCGGCCGGTGGGACGGTGGCCCCGAGGTCGCCCGGGTCCGTGGCGTCCGGGTCCACCAGTTCGACGCCGATCATCAGCCCACGGCCGCGTACATCGCCGATGCAGGGGTGGGCCGCGGCCAGGCCCTGGAGCCGTCCGAGCATCCGGGCGCCGAGGGTGGCCGCGCGGTCGGCGAGCCGGTTCTCCCGTACGTAGGCGAGGGTGGCGGCACCGGCCGCCATGGCGAGCTGGTTGCCGCGGAACGTGCCCGCGTGGGCGCCGGGTTCCCAGGCGTCGAGCTCCGACCTGTAGACGATGACCGCGAGCGGGAGGGAGCCGCCGATGGCCTTGGACAGGACCATGACGTCGGGCACGACGCCGCTGTGCTCCACGGCCCAGAAGGCGCCGGTGCGTCCGACGCCCGTCTGGACCTCGTCGGCGATGAGCGGGATGGAGCGGGCCGCGGTGATCTCCCGCATCCGCCGCAGCCAGGCGTCGGGGGCGGGGATGACGCCACCCTCGCCCTGGACCGGTTCGAGGATCATGGCGGCGGGTGTGGGGACCCCGCTCTTGGGGTCGTCGAGGAGGTTCTCCGTCCAGCGCGCGCCGAGTTCGGCCCCGCGCTCGCCGCCGACTCCGAAGGGGCAGCGGTAGTTCTGCGGATAGGGGAGCCGGGTGACCCGTACGTCCGTCGCTCCCCCGGAGGCGTCGAGGGCTCCGGCCGTCATGCCGTGGTAGGCGCCGGTGAAGCTGAGCAGGCCACGGCGGCCGGTGGCCGTGCGCACGAGCTTGAGGGCGGCCTCGACGGCGTCCGTGCCCGCGGGTCCGCAGAACTGGATGCGCGCGTCGTGGGCGAGTCCGGGCGGCAGCGTGGCGAACAGCTCGGTGGTGAAGGCGTCCTTGACCGGGGTGGCGAGGTCGAGGACGTGCAGCGGGGCTCCGGAGTCGAGGACCTTCTTGATGGCTTCGAGGACCACCGGGTGGTTGTGCCCGAGGGCCAGGGTCCCCGCGCCGGAGAGGCAGTCCAGATAGCGCCGGCCGTCCGCGCCCTCGATGGTCAGTCCCCGGGCCCGTACGGGAACGATCGGCAATGAGCGCGCATAGGTGCGCGCCGCCGATTCGCGCAGCGACTGGCGACGCAGGATGCCCTCAAGTGCGCCCCCTTCACCCGCTCTCCGCTCCCGCTGGTTCGCCTGCACGGCCGACGGTACGGCCGGAGCTGGTTCGGTGACGGCCACGGCTCGGTGTCCTCCCGCTGTAACAGTTGCGTTGCACATCGGTACGTTGCTCCGCCGCGCGAACGGTGTCGCTGAACGCTTCCGCTGTGTCCCCCGTACGTACCAACGACGAGGGCTGCCAAGGATCACGGGGAAATCTCAAGATCCTTGAGACGGTGGGGATCACGACCCGGCAACGGCCGGGCGGAGGCCGGAACCGCGGACCTGCCGCACGCCGTCCCACCGGGCACCGGCATAGTGGGGGCGCACATCGGCGCCGGTCACGGCGCCACCACTGTTCACTCATGCACAAGTTGACGTAGTCCCAGGGGGATCACGAGATGCGATCGATTCGTCCGCTGCTGGCCGCGGCAGCCGCCGTCGCGGCGTTGACGCTGACGGCGACGGCCTGCGGCCCGACCGAGGAGAACGCGGGAGACAAGCCCAGCGCTTCCGCGAGCCCGTCCACCGGCGACAAGATCACGATTCCGGACGATCTCAAGGACCGGCTCAAGGAGCACGGGATCGATCTGGACAAGTGGAGAAACGGCGAGTGGAAGAACTGGGACCGCGACAAGTGGCTTCGTGAGGCGAAGGACTACGTCAACCCGATCATCGAGGACCTCTGGGACCCGGACCGGATGCGTGACGCGCAGCGGCCCGACAAGCCGGTCGAGGAGGAGGACATCTCGGGCGACGAGGGTGTCACCGACCCGACCCCCGCGCCGGTCAGGGCGAAGGGCGTGCAGTCGCCGTACCACTCCAACGCCCCCGAGGCGGGCAAGGTGTTCTTCGACGGCCCCGAGGGTTCGATGGTCTGCTCGGCCACGGTCGTGAAGGACCCGGCCAACCCCGGCAAGTCCAACATGGTCTGGACGGCGGGTCACTGTGTGCACGCGGGCAAGAAGGGCGGCTGGTACCGCAACATCGCCTTCGTCCCCTCGTACAACGACCGCGCCCTGCCGACCGCGCAGTTGGAGAAGGCGACGCGTGAGCAGGTCGCTCCGTACGGCGTGTGGTGGGGCGACTGGGCGCAGACGTCCGAGCAGTGGATCTCCCAGGGCGCGGCGACGGGCGGTCAGGGTGCTCCGTACGACTTCGCGGTGATCCATGTGACGCCGGAGAAGGGCAGCACGGGCAAGTCGCTGGAGGAGACGGTCGGTTCGGCCCTGCCGGTGGAGTTCAACGCTCCCGCGGTGTCGAAGATCGCGAAGATGACGGCGACGGGTTACCCGGCGGGCCCGCCGTTCGACGGCCAGAAGATGTTCCAGTGCCAGGACAAGCCGGGCCGCCTGTCGGTGAAGGCGGAGCAGCCGACGATGTACCGCATCGGCTGCACGATGACGGGCGGTTCGTCCGGCGGTGGCTGGGTCGCCGCCGGGCAGGACGGCAAGCCGGCGCTGGTGTCCAACACCTCGATCGGCCCGGTGACGGCCGGCTGGCTGGCCGGTCCGCGCCTGGGCACCGAGGCCAAGGGCATCTACGACGAGGTCAGCAAGAAGTTCGCCGGCCGCTAGACGGCGGGCCGAGGGGCGGGGTCCTGCGGGGCCCCGCCCTTTTCCTACGGGCATACTGTGCACCGCAAGTGACGCGTCCATGGCAACGCGACCGTGGCAATCGGTCCGTGGCGTCGCCCGGACGCGGGAATCATCATCTGGGGGATCTCAACTCATGCGTTCCACACGACTCATACCGGCCTTCGCGGCGCTGGCCTCGGCGCTCGCGCTGACCGCGACCGCCTGTGGGCCGACCGAGACACCGGCGGCCGACAAGCCCTCGGCGCAGACGAGCGCTCCGGCCACCGGAGGCGGCGATGCCACTCTTCCCAAGGACCTCGCCGACAAGCTGAAGAAGCACGGCGTCGACCCGGACAAGTGGAAGAACGGCGAGTGGAAGAACTGGAACACGGACACATGGCTCCGTGAGGCCGAGGACTTCGTCAACCCGGTGATCGAAGGGCTCTGGGACTCCCAGCGGATGCAGTCCGCGAAGAGCCCGGACCAGACGATGGCCACGACGGCGGGCTCCGGCGGCAGCGACCCCACGCCGCGACCGGTCCAGGCCCAGCGGGAGAAGACGCCGTACCACCGCAACGCGGCGCCGGTCGGCAAGATCTTCTTCGACTCGCCCCAGGGCCACATGGTCTGCTCCGGCACGATCGTGAAGGACCCGCGCCGGCCCGGGAAGTCCAACATGGTGTGGACCGCCGGCCACTGCGTCCACGCCGGGCAGCGAGGCGGCTGGTACCGCAACATCACCTTCGTCCCCGCCTACAACGACCTCGGCAAGTCTCCGGCGGCGCTGCGCAATGCTCAGCCGCACGAGGAGTCGCCGTACGGCCAGTACTGGGCCGACTGGGCCGTGACCTCGGGCGAGTGGATCCAGCGCGGCGGGTCGCAGGCCGCCTGGCCGTACGACTACGCCGTGCTGCACGTGCAGCCGGCCCGCGGGAAGAAGTCCCTGGAGGAGACCGTCGGCGCCGCGCTGCCGATCGACTTCTCGGCGCCCGCGCCCGCGCAGGCCGGAACGGTGGGAGCCTGGGGCTACCCGGCTGCTCCGCCGTACAACGGTCTGATCATGCACAAGTGCCTGGACCGGGCCACCCGGCTCACCACGGCACCGGCCACGCCGACCATGTACCGCATCGGCTGCACGATGACCGGTGGCTCGTCCGGCGGCGGCTGGTTCCGTGCGCTGCCCAACGGGACGACCGCGCTGGTCTCGAACACCTCGATCGGCCCGGCCGGCGGCAACGGCTGGCTGGCCGGACCGCTGCTGGGGAGCGGCGCGAAGAACGCGCACGAGATGGTGAGCAAGAAGTTCGCCCGCTGACCCGACGGCACTGACACCCACGCCGGCGGACACCGGCGTACGTCATGCGGAAGGCCCCGCCCCCTCATCGGGGGCGGGGCCTTCCGCGTGTGAGCGAACCGGTCAGTGGGCGGCCGGTACGTACGGCGTCAGGAACGCCGCCAGCTCCTCGTGCACGCGCGCCTTGAGCAGCGTGCCCTCCGCGGTGTGCTCCTCGGAGAGCAGCTCACCCTCGGCGTGCACCCGGGAGACGAGACCGCCTTGCGTGTACGGCACGAGTGCCTCGATCTCGACCTGCGGCCGCGGCAGTTCGGCGTCGATGAGCGCGAGCAGCTCCTCGATGCCCTCGCCCGTACGGGCGGAGACCGCGATCGCGTGGCGCTCGGCCCGCATCAGGCGCTGCAGGACGAGCGGGTCGGCCGCGTCCGCCTTGTTGACGACCACGACCTCCGGCACGTTCACCGCGCCGACGTCGCGGAACACCTCGCGCACCGCGGCGAGCTGCTCCTCCGGAGCCGGGTGCGAACCGTCGACCACGTGCAGGATCAGATCGGAGTCACCGACCTCCTCCATCGTGGAGCGGAACGCCTCGACCAGGTGGTGCGGCAGGTGCCGTACGAACCCGACGGTGTCGGCCAGGGTGTAGACCCGGCCGCTGGGCGTCTCGGCCCGGCGCACGGTCGGGTCGAGGGTGGCGAACAGGGCGTTCTCCACCAGCACACCCGCACCGGTCAGCCGGTTGAGCAGCGAGGACTTGCCTGCGTTGGTGTAACCGGCGATGGCGACCGAGGGAACCTTGTGACGGCGCCGCTCCTGCCGCTTGATGTCGCGGCCGGTCTTCATCTCCGCGATCTCCCGGCGCATCTTCGCCATCTTCTCGCGGATCCGACGCCGGTCGGTCTCGATCTTGGTCTCACCGGGACCACGGGTGGCCATGCCGCCACCGCCGCCGCCGCCCATCTGACGGGAGAGCGACTGACCCCAGCCTCGCAGTCGCGGCAGCATGTACTGCATCTGCGCGAGCGCGACCTGCGCCTTGCCCTCTCGGGACTTGGCGTGCTGGGCGAAGATGTCGAGGATGAGGGCGGTCCGGTCGACCACCTTCACCTTGACGACGTCTTCGAGGGCGATGAGCTGGCCGGGGCTGAGCTCGCCGTCGCAGACGACGGTGTCAGCACCGGTTTCGAGCACGATGTCCCGCAGCTCACGGGCCTTGCCGGAACCGATGAAGGTGGCCGGGTCCGGCTTGTCACGGCGCTGGATCACGCCGTCGAGCACCAGGGCGCCCGCCGTCTCGGCGAGGGCCGCGAGCTCCGCCAGGGAGTTCTCCGCGTCCTGGACGGTCCCCGAGGTCCATACGCCGACCAGCACGACGCGCTCCAGGCGCAGCTGTCGGTACTCGACCTCGGTGACGTCCTCGAGTTCGGTGGAGAGGCCCGCCACGCGCCGCAGGGCCGCGCGCTCGGAGCGGTCGAACTGATCGCCGTCCCGCTCTCCGTCGATCTCGTGGCTCCAGGCGACGTCCTCTTCCATCAGGGCATCGGCCCGAAGGCTCTCGGTGCGGCTCGTCTCCGCGAAGCTCTGCTCGTCCTGGGAAGGGGATGAAGAGGAGGTCATTTGATCCTTACGTCGATGGAAAGTGGTTGCGTCGATCACAACGTGTGACGGCACGGAAAGATTCCCGGGCCGACCGCGTCGTCGACCTGACGATGGTGACACGGTCGACCGCGGCCCGTCACCCTGGTTTCACGGCGCCGCGGGCCTCGGCGGCCGGGCGGGAGCGCCAGTCCGGGTGCCCGGGCATCGGCGGGGTCTTCTCCGCGTACAGCCAGCCCGCGAAGAACGACGTGAGGTCACGCCCCGCGACCTCGGAGGCGAGCGCCGTGAAGTCGGCGGTGGTGGCGGTGGAGTCCGCGTGCTCGCCGACCCAGCGGCGTTCCAGGCTCTGGAAGGCGTCCTTGCCGATCTCCTGGCGCAGGGCGTAGAGGACCAGGGCGCTGCCGTCGTAGACCACGGGCCGGAAGAGGCTGATCTTCTGTCCGGGCGTCGGCGGCTCGGGGGCGGCGGGCGGTCCGCCGTCGGCGCGCCAGGCGTCGGAGGCTCCGTAGGCGGCCTTCATGCGCCGCTCCAGGGACTGCTTGGCGGTCTCCTCGGCGTACAGCGCCTCGTACCAGCTCGCGTGTCCCTCGTTGAGCCACAGGTCCGACCAGGTACGGGGCGAGACGCTGTTGCCGAACCAGTGGTGGGCCAGCTCATGGACCATGATCGAGTCCACGTACCACTCCGGGTAGGCGGGCTCGGTGAAGAGCCTTCTCTCGAAGAGAGACAGGGTCTGGGTCTCCAGCTCGAATCCGGTCTCGGCGTCGGCCACCAGGAGTCCGTACGTCTCCAAGGGGTACGGGCCGACCTGGCGCTCCATCCACTCGATGTGACCGGGGGTGCGCTTCAGCCAGGGCTCCAGGAGCTCGCGGTCGGCGGTGCGCACCACGTCGCGAAGGGGGAGCCCGTGGGGCCCGGCCCGGTGCACGACGGTGGTGCGGCCGATGGAGACCTGCGCGAGCTCCGTGGCCATGGGGTGGGTCGTGCGGTAGGTCCAAGTGGTGGTGGACCCGTCGGTGGTCCGGTCGGCCGGAAGGCCGTTGGCCACGGCCGTGAGCGAGCTGGGGGCCGTGATCCGGAAGGTGAAGTACGCCTTGTCGGAGGGGTGGTCGTTGGAGGGGAAGACCCGGTGGGCGGCGTCGGCCTGATTGGCCATGGCGAGACCGTCACCGGTACGCACCCAGCCGCCCGTGTCGGCGGGGCCACTGGGATCACTGGTGTGGGTGACGGCGATGGTCAGCGGGTCGCCGTCCTCGGCCGGCTGGGCGGGTGTGATCACCAGGTCCTCGCCGCTGCTCACGAAGTCGGCCGGTTCGCCGTCGACGGTGACCGAGGCGACCTTGCCGTGCGTGAAGTCGAGGTTGATCCGCTCCAGGTCGGCGGTGGCGAGGGCGTCGATCCGGGTCACCGCCGCGAGCGGCTCGGTGTTCTTGCCCTGGTAGGTGAGATCGATGTCGTAGGAGAGGACGTCGTAGCCCGGGTTGCCGAGGTGGGGGAAGAGCGGGTCTCCGATCCCGAGCGGCGCGGATGCGGGGAGGGCGGCGGCGACGAGCCCGGCCGAGGCGGCGACCAGGACGGCGGAACGCAGCCAACGCGCGCGTGGGGAGCGATTTCGGGGTGTGAGCGGCATGGGCTACGGCTACCAGTGCCCGCGCCGCTCCCCCGTGCGGCGCGCTCGCCCGCCACCCGAAGGGGTCACGGCCGTGCTGCCATCACCCCTGTGCCGCCGGCACGCGCGGCGATGTCACTCTCCGTGCGAGGCGGGGTGCCGGGCGCGACTCACGTCGTACACCCCGGGCACGTCCCGCATGGCGCGCATCAGCGCGGGCAGCCCGGCCGCGTCGGGGAGCTGCAGGGTGTATGTGTGCCGGACCCGCTGCTCGCTGGGCGGCTCGATCTTCGCGGCGACGACGGCGACACCCGCTGTGGCGATGGCTTCGGTGAGGTCCGCAAGGAGGCGGGGGCGGCCGAAGGACTCGGCGACGAGCGTCACACGGCACTCGGCGGTGGCACCCCAGTGGACGGTGACGGGCGTGCGGCCGAGCCGTCTCATGGCGTCGACGGCGGCGCATCCGGTGCGGTGGACGGTGACGGATCCACCGCGGACCTGGAAGCCGGTGATCTCGTCGGGCGGTACGGGGGTGCAGCAGCCGGCCGGCCGTACGACGGCGTCGGTGGCGGTGGCCTCCGGCAGCTCGGCGTGGAGCTTGGCACCCGAGCGCCGGTCGGCGGTGAAGGACACCGGCGGCCGAGGGTCGGCCTCGGGTGCGCCCACGGCCTCCGGGTGCGCCTGGAGCCAGGCGGTGATCGCGATGCGCGCGGCGGGGGTACGGGCGTGCTCCAGCCACTCGGGGGACGGCCCGGAGGCGGTGTCCTGGGCGAGCAGCAGCTGCACGGTGTCGCCGTCGTTCAGGACCGTACTGAGCGTCGCCAGACGCCCGTTGACACGGGCGCCGAGGCAGCCGTGGGCGGCTCCGCCGTGCTGCGCGTAGGCGGCGTCGACGCAGCTCGCCCCGGCGGGCAGGCCGAGGGTGCCGCCGTCGGCACGGAAGACCGTGATCTCCTGGTCCTCCGCGAGGTCCGCACGCAGCGAGGTCCAGAAGGTGTCGGGGTCGGGGGTGGCCTGCTGCCAGTCGAGGAGCCGGGAGAGCCAGCCGGGGCGGGTGGGGTCGACGCGCTCCCCGTCCTCGGCCTGATCGGGGCCCTCGCCGCCCGTCGGAGGGGTGTACGGGTTCCCGAGCGCGACGACGCCGGCCTCGGCGACCTGATGCATCTGGTGCGTACGGATGAGGACTTCGGCGACGGACCCGTCGGGGGCCGCGACGGCGGTGTGCAGCGACTGGTACAGGTTGAACTTGGGGGCGGCGATGAAGTCCTTGAACTCGGAGATCACCGGGGTGAAACACGTGTGGAGCTCGCCGAGGACGGCGTAACAGTCGGCGTCCTCGCCTACCAGGACGAGAAGCCGCCCGAAATCACTGCCCCGCAGGTCGCCACGCTTGAGGCGGACGCGGTGGACGGAGACGAAGTGCCGTGGCCGGACGAGGACTTCGGCGGTGATGTCCGCGTCGCGCAGGACGGTGGAGACGCCGGCGGCGATGGCGGCCAGCGCGTCACCCGCGCCGGTGTTCTCGGCGATGAGCGCGCGGGTCGCCTCGTACTCCTCCGGGTGGAGGATCGCGAAGACGAGGTCCTCCAGCTCGGTCTTGAGCGCCTGGACGCCGAGCCGTTCGGCCAGCGGGATGAGGACGTCGCGGGTGACCTTGGCGATCCGGACCTGTTTCTCGGGTCGCATCACGCCGAGGGTGCGCATGTTGTGGAGCCGGTCGGCGAGCTTGATCGACATGACCCGGACGTCGTCGCCGGTGGCGACGAGCATCTTGCGGAAGGTCTCGGGCTCGGCGGCGGCGCCGTAGTCGACCTTCTCCAACTTGGTGACACCGTCGACGAGATAGGCGACCTCGTCGCCGAACTGCGCACGGACCTGATCGAGCGTCACCTCCGTGTCCTCGACGGTGTCGTGGAGCAGGGCGGCGGTCAAGGTCGTGGTCTCGGCGCCCAGTTCGGCGAGGATCAGGGTGACGGCGAGCGGATGGGTGATGTACGGCTCGCCACTCTTGCGGAACTGTCCGCGGTGCGAGTGCTCCGCGAGGACGTACGCCCGGCGCAGCACGGCGAGGTCGGCATCGGGGTGGTGGGCGCGGTGAGCCTCGGCGACATGCCCGATGGCGTCGGGCAGCCGGTCCCTGGTGGCGGGACCGAGGAGAGCGGCGCGGCCCAGCCGGCGGAGGTCGATCCTCGGACGGGCGCGCCTGCGGCTGGGAGCGTCGGGGCCGGTGGCCTCCGCTGCGCTCACGGGATTGGTGGCCTCTGCGCTCATGGGGCACCTCCGGCGACGTCGACCGGCGGTGGGCGGGCAAGGCGTGCCTGCCGGGCCGGTGCTTGATGCTACCGACCCCACCACGCGCTGCAGTCCCGCTCTCGCCCAGCGTGAAGCGGATCACCCATTCGAGCGACGGATCAGTCGTTGACTGTTTCGAATGCTCCGGCGCCGAGCCAGGACGGGTCGATCGTGCCCTCGGCGACGATGACGGCCGGGCCGGTCATCTCGATCTCGCCGTCGGGGTGCTCGGTGATGATCAGCGTGCCGCCGAGGACGTCCACGGTGTACGTGACGGGCGTCCCGATCACGGCGGGGTCGGCGCCGTCCCGGCGGGCGGTGGCCACGGCGACGGCGCACGCGCCCGTGCCGCAGGAACGGGTCTCGGCGGCACCGCGCTCGTGCACGCGCATCGCGACGTGGCGGGGGCCGCGGTCGGCGACGAACTCGATGTTCACGCCGTCCGGGTAGACCTCGGCGGGGGTGTACGGCGGCTCGGTGAACAGATTGCCCGCGTGGTCGAGGCTGTCGACGAAGGCGACGGCGTGGGGGTTGCCCATGTTCACGTTGCGGGCGGGCCAGCTGCGGCCGTCGACGGTGACGGTGACACCGGCCTCGGTAAGGCGGGCGCGCCCCATGGAGACGGTGACGGAGCCGTCCTTGTCGAGGTGGACCCGCTTGATCCCGCCGCGGGTGGCGACGGCGACCTCGCCGGCCGTGACGTGCCCGGCGTGCTGCAGATAGCGGGCGAAGACGCGGACGCCGTTGCCGCACATCTCGGCGATCGAACCGTCCGCGTTGCGGTAGTCCATGAACCACTCGGCCTCGTCGGCCATGGCCCTGGCCTCGGGGTGGGCCGCGCTGCGGACCACGTGCAGCAGCCCGTCGCCGCCGATACCGGCCCGTCGGTCGCAGAGTCGCGCGACGGCCCCGGCGGGCAGCTCGACGGCGTTGTCGGCGTCGGGGACGATCACGAAGTCGTTCTCGGTCCCGTGGCCCTTGAGGAATGCGAGCGGCGAGGTCTGCGTGGTGGTCACGGGATCAACTGTACGGGTCGGGTCGGACAAGGCCCTCGACGGTCCACGGAGCGGGCGTCGGCGTGCCGGGCACCCGGGCGACCTGCGACGGGGGCGCGGGCCTCGGCGTCAGCGGAGGCGGGCCACGCGCCAGACGGCCAGGACGACGAGGAGCGCGCTGAAGAACACGTACAGGGCGATCACCCGCCAGTTCGGCCGCTCGCCGGAGCCGCGGGCCGGAAGACCCGGCCACGTGTGGCCCACCTTGCGGGCGGCCATCATGCCCCAGCCGGCCGCGCAGGAACTGATCAGCAGTCCGAGCATGGCGACGACGGCGCCGCCCTCGCCGGAACCGAAGGCGAGGGGGAAGGCGAACATCAGCGAGCCGACGGCGGCGAGGCCGACGATCGGGGCGAGCTGCCAGATCCGCAGCCGGGGCTGGGGCCGCAGTTCGACCTCGACCTCGTCGGCGTCGACCTCGACGGCCGAACCCTCGGCCTCGTCCGGACCGTCCGGGCTCAAACCGGGCGCGTCACCCGGGGCTTCGCCCCGGATCGCGTCGTTCTGTTCTCTGTCGCGAGGGCCGGCCTCCATCGCCACGCGCCCTCCCACTCGGACTCCACTTGGTCGATCGATGCTCGATGATGGCACGCCGAAGACCACTGGAATGACGGGCGTGGCGTCCCGATGCCATCACGTGATCAGGCTGTAACCGCTCGTTCGACCAACGCCAGCGCCTCTCGCGGGAGTTCCCGCCGGTGTTCCGCCGCGCCGCTCAGCCAGTGAACCCGCGGGTCGCGCCGGAACCACGAATCCTGACGGCGCGCGAAGCGCTTGGTGGCGCGCACGGTCTCGGCGCGCGCCTCTTCCTCGGTGCACTCCCCCGCGAGCGCCGCGAGCACCTGCTGGTAGCCGAGCGCGCGTGCGGCCGTGCGCCCCTCCCGCAATCCCTGCGCCTCCAACGTGCGCACCTCCGCCACGAGACCGGCCTCCCACATCCGGTCCACGCGCGTGGTGATCCGCTCGTCGAGCTCGGGGCGCTCCACGTCGACGCCGATCTGCACGGTGTCGTAGACCGAGTCGGGACCGGGCAGGTTGGCCGTGAAGGGCTTGCCGGTGATCTCGATCACCTCGAGCGCCCGGACGATGCGGCGGCCGTTGCTGGGCAGGATCGCGCGCCCGGCCTCGGGGTCGGCCGCGGCGAGGCGGAGGTGCAGCGCACCGGAGCCCCGCTCCTCCAGTTCCGCCTCCAGACGGGCCCGTACGGCCGGGTCGGTGCCCGGGAACTCGAGGGCGTCGATGGCACCGCGCACGTACAGACCGGAGCCGCCGACCAGGACGGGGGTACGGCCCGCGGCGAGCAGCCGGTCGATCTCCGCGCGTGCGAGGCGCTGGTACTCGGCGACGCTGGCGGCCTCCGTCACGTCCCAGATGTCGAGGAGGTGGTGCGGGATGCCCCCGCGCTCCTCGAGCGTCAGCTTGGCGGTGCCGATGTCCATCCCTCGGTAGAGCTGCATCGAGTCGGCGTTGACGACCTCGCCGCCGAGCTGCTGGGCCAGAAATACTCCCAGATCGGACTTTCCGGCCGCAGTGGGACCGACGACGGCGATGACCCGCGGGGCGGGAGCTGCACTTCTCACCGCCCCAGTCTCGCAAACCTCTCGACGAGTCCCCGAATGAGCGACGTGACGGCCCGCATCCGGGTTCGTTGCCAGTTGCGAGGTTCCGACCGCCGGTTTCCGTACCGGCTGCGCCGGGTGGCGCAACGGGCGCCCCGGGCGCCGCGGGGCTTCTCCCACACGAGTACGCTATGGAGTGGTAATGGGCGTTTTTGCAATGTTTCGCCGTAAGGGCAAGGGAGCTGCCGAGGCGTCAACGGAGGAGGCCCAGGCCGTCGCCCTGACGGAGACGCCGGAGGCTGCGGAGAAGACCGAGGCGGCCACGCCCGGCGCCGAGGACTCCGAGACCGAGGCGCCGGAGGGTTCCGGGGCCGGCGAGACCGCGGAGGCGGCCGCTGTCGTGGACGCGGTCGAGGCGGTGGAGATCCCGAAGCAGCAGTCGGCCGAGGTGGCCGCGGACAACGAGGCCGGCGAAGGCGCCCGGAAGTAGTTCCTGGAGACAGGGCACGGCAAACGGACTCACCAGAGGGAAGGTGACCCATGGGTCTCCTGGATTCACTGAAGGCCAAGCTCGCCCCGGCCAAGGACAAGGTCTCCGATCTCGCGCAGCAGCACGGGGAGAAGATCGAGCACGGCGTCGACAAGGCCGCGAAGCTGGTCGACGAGAAGACCAAGGGCAAGTACAGCGCCAAGATCGAATCGGGCACCGGCAAGGCCAAGGACGCCCTTGACCGGATCGCCCACAAGGACGACGGCTCGCAGGGCGAAGGCCCGACCCGGCCGCCGGCCGCCTGACGCCCGGCGTCACCTGACGGTCCCTCCGCACGGCGGACGGCCGCGGAGCACATGCTC
>NZ_JBHTTQ010000010.1:0-150496 GCF_042794475.1 Streptomyces sp. NPDC056527 | reverse complement strand
GCCCGCACTCTGTGTGCGGGCTGAGCGGGTCTCTTCTGCGTTGAGTTGGTGCCGTTGCGCCACCGCTTGCCGGTCCGCCGGTTGATGCCGACGATCCGGCATGCCTCCCGGTTGCTCACGCCTTCCATGAGCCGGAAGTATTCAGCCCGCTCACGGGTCAGCTTCCCGCGTCCCTGCGGTGTGCGGATCTTGCGGATCTCGAAGGCCATCGCGTCCCCGGAGGTCAGGTGTTGCGATGATCGCTAGAACTCAAGCTGTGAGGAGTGAGGGGGCCTCATGCCGCAACGCGCCGAGAAGCGCTTCCGCAGGTCAGGGTCGGCCTGGCGGGACACCTGCACAGGTCGCGAATGCCCTCGTTCGCGCAGGTCCTAGATGTCCCGGAAGATCTCGATCTGCGCGCCCACCGAGTTCAGGCGCTCCGCCAGCTCCTCGTACCCCCGGTTGATGACGTACACGTTCCGCAGCACCGACGTGCCCTCCGCCGCCATCATCGCCAGGAGGACGACCACGGCCGGGCGCAGGGCCGGCGGGCACATCATCTCGGCGGCGCGCCAGCGGGTGGGGCCCTCGACCAGGACGCGGTGGGGGTCGAGGAGTTGGAGGCGGCCGCCGAGGCGGTTGAGGTCGGTGAGGTAGATCGCGCGGTTGTCGTAGACCCAGTCGTGGATCAGGGTCTTGCCCTGGGCGGTCGCCGCGATGGCCGCGAAGAACGGCACGTTGTCGATGTTGAGGCCGGGGAACGGCATCGGGTGGATCTTGTCGATCGGCGCCTCCAGCTTGGAGGGGCGGACCGTCAGGTCGACCAGTCGTGTACGGCCGTTGTCCGCCGCGTACTCCGGTGAGCGGTCGTGGTCGAGGCCCATCTCCTCCAGGACCGCGAGCTCGATCTCCATGAACTCGATCGGCACGCGGCGGATCGTCAGCTCCGACTCGGTCACGACGGCCGCGGCCAGCAGGCTCATCGCCTCGACCGGGTCCTCGGAGGGGGAGTAGTCCACGTCGACGTCGATCTGGGGCACACCGTGCACGGTCAGCGTGGTGGTGCCGATGCCCTCGACCCGTACGCCCAGGGCCTCCAGGAAGAAGCACAGGTCCTGGACCATGTAGTTGGAGGAGGCGTTGCGGATGACGGTCACGCCGTCGTGGCGGGCGGCGGCCAGCAGCGCGTTCTCGGTCACGGTGTCGCCGCGCTCGGTCAGCACGATCGGGCGGTCGGGGGCGACGGACGACTCGACCTGCGCGTGGTAGAGACCCTCGGTGGCGGTGATGTCCAGACCGAAGCGGCGCAGCGCGATCATGTGCGGCTCGATGGTGCGCGTACCGAGGTCGCAGCCGCCCGCGTAGGGCAGCTTGAAGCGGTCGAGGCGGTGCAGCAGCGGGCCGAGGAACATGATGATGGAGCGCGTACGGATCGCGGCCTCGGCGTCGATCGAGTCCATGTCCAGCTCGGCCGGCGGCACGATCTCCAGGTCGACGCCGTCGTTGATCCAACGGGTGCGCACCCCGATGGAGTTGAGGACCTCCAGGAGCCGGAAGACCTCCTCGATGCGGGCGACCCGGCGCAGGACCGTGCGGCCCTTGTTGAGGAGCGAGGCGCAGAGCAGCGCGACACAGGCGTTCTTGCTCGTCTTGACGTCGATGGCGCCGGAGAGACGGCGGCGGCCGACGACCCGCAGATGCATGGGGCCGGCGTAACCGAGAGACACGATCTCGCTGTCGAGCGCTTCGCCGATGCGTGCGATCATCTCAAGGCTGATGTTCTGGTTGCCGCGCTCGATCCGGTTGACCGCGCTCTGGCTGGTGGCCAGGGCCTCCGCGAGCTGCGTCTGGGTCCAGCCGCGGTGCTGGCGGGCGTCACGGATGAGCTTGCCGATGCGTACGAGGTAGTCGTCTGCCATGCCGTCACGTTATCTCAGATATGAGATGGGGCTTGCGAGGGGGTGGGCCGTCAGGGTGACGGACTGTGCGCGGTGGGGTGACGCGGTTCATAGAGCGGCAGTTCGGCCCCGCTCGGCATCCGTACGGCGGCGAGCAGTCCCCAGCCCTGGTCGCTGATGGGGCGTGAGACCTCCACCCCGCGGTCCTCCAGGGTGGTCAGCGTGCCCGTGATGTCCTCGCACATCAGGTAGAACTCGTGTTTCGGCTCGCCCTGTGTGGGGTGGACGGCGAGCTCCGCCGGCGGCAGCCGGAAGATGAGCCAGCCGCCGCCCGCGTCGACATGGTCGAAGCCCAGGACGTCCTTGACGAAGGCCCGGTCGGCCTCCGCGTCCGGGGTGTAGAGGATCACATGCGCGCCGCTGAACATGGTTCGATCCTCGGCCCCCCGTACGGCCCCGGCAATTCCTCCGCGGCCGTACGGGGGCTGGGGCGGGGCCGTCAGTTCTCGCCGCAGCCGCACGCCCGGTGGCGGCCGCCGTGCACCGCCGCGTACGCCGAAGGCCGTGGCGCCGACACCGCACGCGCCAGGCCGGCGGAGGCCGTACGGCCCGAGGCCGAGTCCGCGTCGTGGACCACGCGGCCCCCGACCAGCGTGAGCCGCACCGTGGTGTCGCTGATGTCCGCGACCGGACATTTCGTTACATCCCGGTCGAGAACCACCAGATCGGCGGCCCGCCCCTCCCGGACCGTCCCGGTCTCCCGGTCCATGCGCAGCTGCCAGGCGGTGCCGTACGTGTGCATCCGCAGCGCCGAGGTGCGGCTCAGGCCCTCCAGCTCCCGGTGGAGCGGGCCCTCGCCGTGCGCTCCCTGCCGGTCGATCGCCGTCCGGACCTGGTTCCACACCTGGAGCGCGTCCACCGGCCAGTCCGAGCCGCCCGAGAGCAGGGCGCCGTGACGCTCCAGCGAGCGCGCCGGGTACATCCAACGGTGCCGCTCGGGCCCGATGTACGGCAGGAGCGCCTCCATCGTCCAGGTGTCCCGGGCCGCCCACTGCAGCTGCATACAGGCCGCCACGCCCAGTTCGGCGAAGCGCCGCAGGTCGGCCGGGTCCACCAGCTGGAGATGGGCGACGGCGTTGCGCGCGTCGCGCAGCCCGGTGGCGCGGCGGGCGTACGCGTATCCGTCGAGCGCCGTGCGCACGGCGCGGTCGCCGAGGCCATGGGCATGCAGCTGCCAGCCGGCCCGGTTGAAGGTCGCCGTCAGGCGTCCGTAATCCTGTCCCGAAACATACAGTTCGCCCCGATTGGCGGTCGGTCGTCCTTCGCCGTCGAGATAGGGTTCGAGCAGCGCCGCCGTCTGCGCCGGGTACTCGATCACTCCGTCCAGGAACACCTTGATCATCCCGAACCGGAGCCCCCGCACGCCCCCGAACTCCCGGCGCACTCCCCGGGCGTACGCGAGCGCGGCCGCCGGGTCCTTCGCCTGCTCGGAGTCGATCCGGATGGCCGGGACGATCCGCTGCGGCAGCTTCCCCGCCGCCGACAGGGCCTGATACGTGCTCAGCTCACCGCGCCCGACCCAGGCGTCCATCATCGTGGTGACCCCGGAGGCCGCCGCCCGGCCGAGCACCCGGGCGCAAGCCTCGACCAGCTCGGCCTCGCTCGGCTCCGGGATGTGCCGGGTCACCAGCGGCTGGGCGTCGTCCTTGAGCACCCCGGTCGGCCTGCCGTCCGCCCCCTTCACGATCTTCCCGCCCACGGGGTCCGGGGTGGCGGCCGTGATGCCGGCGATCTCCAGGGCGCGGGCGTTGACCCAGATGTTGTGGCCGTCGCCTCCGACCAGCGCGACCGGGCGCCGGGTCGGCAGGGCGTCGAGCAGCGAGTGGTGGGGCAGGGTGCCCTGCGGCAGCAGGCCGACCGGATTCCAGTCCTCCACCACCAGCCAGCCGTCCGGCTCCTGGCCCTGGGTGTCCTTCAGGAAGCCGGTCAGGATCGCGAGGAGCTCCTCCTTCGTCGTCTCCGCGCCTTCGAGGGAGGGCCGCAGCGAGCGGCTGCCGGCGCCCAGCGGATGGACGTGTCCGTCGTGGATCCCGCTCATGACGGTCGCCCCGCGGGCGTCGACGACCTCGGTGTCGCGGCCCACGAGGCGGCGCAGCTCGTTGCCGCGCCCGGTGGCCAGGATCCGGCCGTCGCGCCCGACGGCCACGGCCTCGACGGGACGGGCGCCGGACAGGCCGGTGAACACCCGTGCGTTGTGCACGACCAGGGAGGCGGACCGGGGGCGCGATCCCGCCGCCGCGGGGCCGGCGGCGACCCCGACGAGACCCGCCGCGCCGGCGGCGGCGAGAACGGTGCGCCGGCTCAGGGAAGAAGTCATGACCACTCCAAACATTGGCTGTGGCCGGACGTTCGCTGATTAACGTCGTAACCAGTACCCTCCCCGGACCGCGAAATCCGTACCATGGCGCGCATGTCAGGGCCCACCCTCACCGACATCGCCCGCGCCGCCGAGGTGTCCACCGCCACGGTGTCGCACGCCCTCAACGGAACGGGCCGGCTCGGTGAGTCCACGCGCCGCAGGGTCCGCGAGGTCGCGGCGGCACTCGGCTACGGATCGCGCCGGACGCCCCTCACCCGCACCGGAACGCTCGGCCTCGCCGTCACCACCTTCGCGGGCGCGCCCTGGAACTACCTCGAAGTCCCCTACTTCTCCCGTCTGCTGACCGCCGCCACCGCCACCGCGCACGCCCATGGCTACGCCCTGACGGTCTTGCCCGCGGCACGCGGCGGCGAGACCCTGTGGCACACCCTGACCGTCGACGGCATGCTCCTGCTCGACAGCCCCGACGGCGATCCGGTGCTGCGTGCCCTGCGGGCCCGGGGCATCCCGGTGGTCTTCGACGGCCGCCCCGCCGACCCGCGCCCCGACGACGTCTGGGTCGACAACGACCACGCCACGACCACCCGCGAGGTCCTCGACCACCTGGCCGCCGCAGGTGCGCGCCGGATCGCGCTGCACGCCGGGTTCGGCCGCGAGTACTACACCGGCGCGGTGACCCGGGCCTACGAGCAGTGGTGCCGGGAGCAGGGACACGCCCCGCTGGTGATCGCCTTCGACCCGGACGACGCGCCGGGCCACGCCTTCGACCGGGCCTTCGCCGACCGCGCCTGCGACGCCGTCCACTCCGTCTACGACCCCGGCGGCCGCCAGGTCCACGCGGCGGCGGGCAGGCACGGTCTGCGGATCCCCGACGACCTGCTCCTCGTCTGCGCCAGCGAGGACCCGGCCTACGCCGAGAGCGACCCGCCCGTGACCACCGTGACGCTGCGGCCGGAGGCGATCGCGAAGACGGCCGTCACGACCCTGGTCGCCCGGCTCGACCCCGACCTTCCCGACCCCGCACCGGGCGGTCTGACGATCCCGGCCCGGATCCGGCTCCGCGCTTCGTCCCGCCGCAGGAGCGGGTGAAGCCCTATGCCGTCGCCCGGGCGGCCGCGCGGTGCTCGGTGGGGCGGGTTCCGTACACCCGGTGGAAGGCCACGCTCAGGCCGAAGGCGCTGCCGTAGCCCACCTGTCGGGCGATCGACTCCACCGTGGCCTCGGTGCGCGCCAGCAGGTCGGCGGCGAGGGCGAGCCGCCAGCCGGTCAGATAGGCCATGGGCGGCTCGCCGACCAGATCGCTGAAGCGGCGGGCGAACGTCGCTCGCGACACGCCGGTCTCCTCGGCCAGGGCCGTCACGGTCCACGGGCGGGCGGGACGGTCGTGGATCAGGCGGAGCGCCCGGCCGGCGACGGGGTCGCCGAGCGCGCGGTACCACCCGGGCGGGTCGGCCTCCGGGCGGGTGAACCACTCCCGCAGCGTCGAGAGCAGCAGCAGATCGAGGAGCCGGTCGAGGACGGCCTGCTGCCCGGGTTCGTCCCGGGAGACCTCCGCGGCGGTGAGGTCCAGGATCGGGCCCGGCCGTCCGTCGTTGCGTACCACGAGGACCCGGGGGAGCGCGCTCAGCAGCCGTTCCGAGACCCGGCCGCCGACCTGGTAGCTGCCCGTGAGCAGCACCGTCGGGCCGTCCAGGCTGTTCCCGCAGGTGCGCATCCCCAGGACGATGTCCTCGCTGATCTCCTCGCCGTCGGCGGTGGTGCACCGGTCGGGACCTGCCAGGACGTACAGCGGCGGCGTCGTCGAGTCGGCGGTGTCCGCGAAGGAGAACGGCTCCGATCCCACGACGATGGCCACATCGCCCTGCTCAAGCGGGACGGGCGCGCCGCCGGGCGGGTCGGCGGAGCCGTCGCCGGGGAGGACCCAGCCCGTGCCGCGCAACATGGTGACCAGGGTGATCGGTCTGCCGTCGGCGAACCGGATCGACCACGGCGGCGTCAGGACGTTCCGGCTGAACAGCGCTCCGTCGGACCGCACCTCGTACAGCAGACTCGCCAACGCATCCATGCGGCAAGATTAGACGCTGAGACATCGAAATGAGCGGACAGGCCATTCCACGCCTCACGGGCGAACGGTTTGACTCCTCCCATGACGATCAACGCCACGACGAACCCGACGACGAACACCAAGACCAATCCGACGACGAACCCGACGAACTCCACGAAGCCGATCCTGGTCCTCGGCAGCACGGGCAAGACGGGGAGCCGCGTCGCCTCCCGCCTGCGCGAGCGCGGTCACGAGGTCCGCGCCGTCTCCCGCAAGGGTCCGATCCGCTTCGACTGGACCCATGAGAGCACCTGGGAGCCGGTCCTCGCCGGCGCAGGCGCGGCCTACCTGGTCGACTCGCAGCGCGCCGACGCCGGGACGTCGATGCGTGCCTTCGCGAAGCTCGCCGCCTCCCTGGGGGTCGAGCGCCTGGTGCTGCTGTCCCACAGCGACTGGGTGGCGCCGGAAGGGGAGGAGAAGCTTCCGTGCGAGCGCGCGGTGCGGGAGTCCGGTGCGCGGTGGACGATCCTGAAGCCCGCCTGGTTCTCGCAGAACTTCAGCGAGGACCCCTTCTTCCTCCGCCAGGTCCTCGACGGTGACGTCGTGAGTTCGACGGGCGAGGGTGTGGAGCCGTGGCTCGACGTCGAGGACATCGCCGATGTCGCCGTGGCGGCCCTGACCGAGGACGGCCATGACGAGCAGTCGTACGCGCTGTCCGGGCCGCGGCTGCTGAGCATGGCCGAGGCGGTCGACGAGATCGCCCGCGCCACGGGCCGCGACATCGCTCACCGCGCCGTCTCGCCGGCCGACTTCGCGGCGTACGGTGCGCGGCAGGGCGTGTCGGAGGAGCATGTGGAGCTCCTGAACATGCTCTTCGGCTGGATCGGCGAGGGTCGCTTCGCCCGGCTCGGGGACGGCGTCCGGCGCGCGCTCGGCCGCGAACCGCGCGACTTCACCGACTATGTCAGGACAACGGCGGCCACCGGAGTGTGGCTCGGCTGACCGGACGGACATCAGGATGATGCCCGTCACAGTCATGCCGGGCATGACCGGGCCGCGGTGATGCACTAGAGTTATCTCGACATCGAGATAACTGCTTACGGCGCACCGCGGCCGCCCACCCGGTAAGGGTTACCTAACTAAGCCTTACCTTAGCGGATCGGCGAGGAGTCGTGGCGGCAGCATGGCGGTAATACGCGCACATTGATGAAGGAGACTGTCGTGTCGGCGAACAGCTTCGACGCCCGCAGCACGCTGCGCGTGGGCGACGAGTCGTACGAGATCTTCAAGCTGGACAAGGTCGAGGGCTCCGCGCGCCTTCCCTACAGCCTGAAGGTGCTTCTGGAGAACCTGCTCCGCACCGAGGACGGCGCGAACATCACCGCCGATCACATCCGGGCCCTGGGCAACTGGGACTCGCAGGCCCAGCCGAGCCAGGAGATCCAGTTCACGCCGGCCCGCGTGATCATGCAGGACTTCACCGGTGTGCCCTGTGTCGTCGACCTCGCCACCATGCGTGAGGCCGTCGCCGCGCTCGGCGGTGACCCGGCGAAGATCAACCCGCTCTCCCCGGCCGAGATGGTCATCGACCACTCCGTCATCGCCGACAAGTTCGGCACCAACGACGCCTTCGCGCAGAACGTCGAGCTGGAGTACGGCCGCAACAAGGAGCGCTACCAGTTCCTGCGCTGGGGCCAGACCGCCTTCGACGACTTCAAGGTCGTCCCGCCCGGCACCGGCATCGTCCACCAGGTGAACATCGAGCACCTGGCCCGTACGGTCATGGTCCGCAACGGCCAGGCGTACCCCGACACCCTCGTCGGCACCGACTCGCACACCACCATGGTCAACGGCCTCGGCGTGCTGGGCTGGGGCGTCGGCGGCATCGAGGCCGAGGCCGCCATGCTCGGCCAGCCGGTCTCCATGCTGATCCCGCGCGTCGTCGGCTTCAAGCTGACCGGCGAGCTGCCGACCGGCACCACCGCCACCGACCTGGTCCTCACGATCACCGAGATGCTGCGCAAGCACGGCGTCGTCGGCAAGTTCGTCGAGTTCTACGGTGAGGGCGTCGCCGCCACCTCCCTCGCGAACCGCGCCACCATCGGCAACATGTCGCCCGAGTTCGGCTCCACCGCCGCGGTCTTCCCGATCGACGGCGAGACCCTGAACTACCTCAAGCTCACCGGCCGCTCCGAGCAGCAGGTCGCGCTCGTCGAGGCGTACGCCAAGGAGCAGGGCCTCTGGCTGGACCCGTCCGCCGAGCCCGACTTCTCCGAGAAGCTGGAGCTCGACCTCTCCACGGTCGTCCCGTCCATCGCCGGCCCGAAGCGCCCGCAGGACCGCATCGTCCTCGCCAACGCCGCCGAGCAGTTCAAGAGCGACGTCCTCAACTACGTCACCACCGCCGACGAGGCCGAGCTGGAGTCCTTCCCGGCCTCCGACGCCCCGGCCAACCACCCGAACGGTGGCGCCCCGTCGAACCCGGTCCAGGTGACCGCCGCCGACGGCACCACCTACACGATCGACCACGGCGCCGTCACCGTCGCCGCGATCACCTCCTGCACCAACACCTCGAACCCGTACGTCATGGTCGCCGCCGCGCTCGTCGCGAAGAAGGCCGTGGAGAAGGGCCTGACCCGCAAGCCGTGGGTCAAGACCACCCTCGCCCCGGGCTCGAAGGTCGTCACCGACTACTTCGACAAGGCGGGCCTGACCCCGTACCTCGACAAGGTCGGCTTCAACCTCGTCGGCTACGGCTGCACGACCTGCATCGGCAACTCCGGCCCGCTGCCGGAGGAGGTCTCCAAGGCCGTCAACGAGCACGACCTCGCGGTCACCTCGGTCCTCTCCGGCAACCGGAACTTCGAGGGCCGTATCAACCCCGACGTCAAGATGAACTACCTGGCCTCCCCGCCGCTGGTCGTCGCCTACGCCCTCGCGGGCTCCATGAAGGTGGACATCACCAAGGACGCGCTCGGCATCGACACCGAGGGCAACCCGGTCTACCTGGCGGACATCTGGCCGTCCGAGGCCGAGGTCAACGACGTCGTCGCCAACGCCATCGGCGAGGACATGTTCAACAAGTCCTACCAGGACGTCTTCGCGGGCGACGCCCAGTGGCAGGCGCTGTCCATCCCGACCGGCAACACCTTCGAGTGGGACGCCGAGTCCACCTACGTCCGCAAGCCCCCGTACTTCGAGGGCATGACGATGGAGACCACGCCGGTCACCGACATCGCCGGCGCGCGCGTCCTGGCCAAGCTGGGCGACTCGGTCACCACCGACCACATCTCCCCGGCCGGTGCCATCAAGGCCGACACCCCGGCCGGCAAGTACCTCACCGAGCACGGTGTGGAGCGTCGTGACTTCAACTCCTACGGCTCGCGCCGAGGCAACCACGAGGTCATGATCCGCGGCACCTTCGCCAACATCCGCCTGCGCAACCAGATCGCGCCGGGTACCGAGGGCGGCTACACCCGCGACTTCACCGTCGAGGGTGCCCCGGTCTCCTTCATCTACGACGCCTCGCAGAACTACCAGGCCGCCGGCACCCCGCTGGTCATCCTGGGCGGCAAGGAGTACGGCTCCGGCTCGTCCCGCGACTGGGCGGCCAAGGGCACCGCGCTCCTCGGCGTCAAGGCCGTCATCACCGAGTCGTACGAGCGCATCCACCGCTCGAACCTCATCGGCATGGGCGTCCTCCCGCTCCAGTTCCCGGCCGGCCAGTCGGCCGACTCGCTCGGCCTGACCGGCGAGGAGACCTTCTCCATCGCGGGCATCACCGAGCTGAACGAGGGCACCACCCCGCGCACCGTCAAGGTCACCACCGACACCGGTGTCGAGTTCGACGCGGTCGTCCGCATCGACACCCCCGGTGAGGCGGACTACTACCGCAACGGCGGCATCATGCAGTACGTGCTGCGCAACCTGATCCGCGGCTGAAGGATCCGGTAGCAGCGAAGGGCCGCACCCCCTCACGGGGAGTGCGGCCCTTTTGCGTTCACGCCTCGCTAACCGAGCAGTTCGACCTCCGCGAGCGTTCCGGGCGCGGCGGCCACCAGCCGGTACTTCGCGTACGAGCCCGGTGCGGCGACCGAGAAGACCCGGGTCTGCCGGTCCCAGGCGAAGGACTCGCCCGCGCGCCGGTCAAGGTCCTTCCAGGTGGTGCCGTCGGCCGAGCCCTGGAGGACCCAGCCGGCCGGCGCCTTGTCCCGCACGGACGAGGTCAGCGTGTACTGGACCGCCCGGACCGGCTTCGCCACCGGCAGCTCCACCGTGGCGACGGCGCCTTCCGTGGCCGAGGTGTCGTCGAAGAGCGGCCCGGCGCCGGTGATCGCGTCCGTACGGGGCGAGGGCGTCCCGCCCGCCGGGGTGAGGGAGACCGGGCCCGCGTTCACGCCCGTGCCCCACGCCGAGGGCTTCGGCCCCATCTCGAACTTCAGCGTGCCGCCCTTGGCGAGCAGATCGTGCGGCAGCGCGGTGGAGTTCCACTGCCTGCCGTCGACCTTCACGCCCTGGACGTACAGGTTCTTCGCGCTGTTGCGCGGTGCCTCGACGACCAGCGTGCGGCCGTTGTCCATGCGGACCGTCACCTTGCTGAACAGCGGCGAGCCGATCGCGTACTCCCCGCTGCCCATCACCAGCGGATAGAAGCCGAGCGCGGAGAAGAGGTACCAGGCGGACTGCTCGCCGTTGTCCTCGTCACCGTGGTAGCCCTGCCCGATCTCGCTGCCGGTGTACAGCCGGGACAGCACCTCGCGGACCTTCTCCTGCGTCTTCCAGGGCTGCCCGGCCGCGTTGTACATGTACGGGACGTGGTGGGCGACCTGGTTGGAGTGGCCGTACATGCCCATCCGGACGTCCCGGGCCTCGGTCATCTCGTGGATGACGCTGCCGTACGAGCCGACGAACTCCGGGCTCGCGGTCTCCGGAGTGGAGAAGTACGTGTCGAGCTTCTGCCCGAGGCCCTTGCGGCCGCCGTACAACTGGGCGAGGCCGCGCGAGTCCTGCGGGGCCGTGAAGGCGTAGCCCCAGCCGTTCGTCTCCGTGTAGTCGTACCCCCAGATCCTCGGGTCGTACTGTGCCGAGGGCACCCGCCAGTCGCCCTTCAGGTCGCGGCCCTGGAAGAAGCCGGCCTTGGAGTCGAAGAGGGAGACGTAGCTCTGGGCGCGGGAGAGGAAGTACGCCGCCTCGTCCTGGTACCGCTTCTTGCCGGTCTTCTTGTGCAGCGCCTGCGCCATCTTCGCGATGCCGTAGTCGTTGAGGTAGCCCTCCAGCGACCAGGACAGGCCCTCGTGGGTCTCCGTCGACGCGTAGCCGAGGAAGGGAGAGGTCTCCATGCCCTTGCGGCCCACGCCCCGGCTGGGCGGCACGACCGTCGCGTTCTTGAGCGCCGCCTCGTACGCCGCCTCGGCGTCGAAGTCCACGCCCTTGACGAACGCGTCGGCGAACGCCACGTCCGAGGAGGTGCCGGTCATCAGATCGGCGTAGCCGGGGGAGGACCAGCGGGAGATCCAGCCGCCGTCCTTGTACTGCTGTACGAAGCCGTCGACCAGCTCACCGGCCTTGTTCGGGGTGAGGAAGGAGTACGCGGGCCATGTCGTGCGGTAGGTGTCCCAGAAGCCGTTGTTGACGTACACCTCCCCGTCGACGATCTTCGCGCCGGTACGGGTCGGGGTGTCCGGGCCCGTCATGGGGGAGAAGGGACTGGCGTACCGGTTCTTCCCGCCGACCTTCTCGAAACCGGAGTTGGGGTAGAGGTAGAGCCGGTAGAGGCTGGAGTAGAGCGTCACCAGCTGGTCGTGGGTCGCGCCCTCGACCTCCACCCGCTCCAGGATCCGGTCCCAGGCGTCCTGCGCCCGCTCCCTGACCTGATCGAAGCCGGTGCCCTCGCGGATCTCGCCGGCGAGGTTGGCCTTCGCCTGGTCCACGGAGATCAGCGAGGTCGCGATGCGGAGGGTGACCGTGCGGTCGTCGCCCGCGTCGAAGCGGAGGTGACCCTTCACGCCCTGCGCGGCGGAGCCGGTGACCGGCGCGTCGAAGACGCCGTACACGAACATCCGGGTGGCGCCGGTCGACAGGCCGCTCTTGACGTCGGAGAAGCCGGTGAAGGAGCTCGTCGCCGGGTAGAGGGTCAGCCCGCCCTCCTCGGTGACGTTGTCGAAGACGACGCTCGCGTCCTCACCCGGATAGGTGAAGCGCATCATCGCCGCGTGGTCCGTGGGGGCGATCTCGGCCTTCAGGCCGTTCTCGAAGGTGACGCCGTACAGATGCGGCTTCGCCGTCTCCTTCTCGTGGCGGAAGGCGAGGGCACGCTGGACCCGGTCCGTCGGCGGAGTGCCGGCCGCCGCCGAGGGCATCACCTGGAAGGTCTGCCGGTCGCCCATCCAGGGACTCGGCTCATGGCTGACGGCGAAGGCCTGGACGGCCGGCAGGTTGTCCGCGTTGTTGGCACGGGCGTACTCGTACAGCCAGCTCTTGGAGGCCGCGTTGGTGACCGGCGTCCAGAAGTTGAAGCCATGCGGGACAGCGGTCGCGGGGAAGGTGTTGCCGCGCGAGAACGAACCGCTGGAGTTGGTGCCGCGGGTCGTGGAGGCGTAGTCCGAGAGCCGGTCGAGACGCTTCTCGGGGGCCTTGGCCTGCAGGGCGATGTCGTCGATCCAGCCCTGGAACTTCGCCGGACCCTTGGGCGAGTCGTACGCCACCAGGATCCGGTCCACCGTCTTGCCGGCCGCGACCGCGCCGATCCGGGAGCTCACCTGGTTCCACTGGTTGACGTAGAGCCGCTTGGCGGCGCCCTGGCCCTGCGGGGTCAGCAGCCCGCCGTGGGAGTCGACGGCCCGCAGATCACTCAGATAGGTGCCGTCGGTGAAGGCCAGGTCCACCGACATGTTCGTGGCCGGGTAGTTGAGGTCCGTCTCCGGAAGGGACGGGAAGACCCGGTACGACAGCTCGGTGTCCCGGGCGATCCGGGTGTCCACGTCGAAGATCTTGTTGTACGAGTAGGCCCGGCCGTCGGCCTTGTGCGTGCCCGCGTAGCGCAGCGCCCGCTTGCCGGTGAAGCCGGCGTTGGCCTTGGCGGTGGGGGAGCCGCCGGGGCCGCGGTCGACCTGGCTGCGCATCTCCTCGGGGACGGGGGTCGAGGTGTCCCCGTTCGAGAACTGAACGTCCGCCAGTTGAGTGAGACCCGCCCCGGCGTTCTTCGTGATCTGCAGGCGGTAGTGGGCGTACGCCGTGTCGTTCGCGAAGTCGAACGTCCTCGTCTCGAAGCGCTTGGCGAAGGTCTGGCCCTCCCGGCTGTCGAGGACCTTCCACTCCTTGCCGTCCGCCGAGCCCTGGAGCGTCCAGTCGCGGGGGTCGCGCTCGGCCGCGTCGTTCGCCGAAGTCAGCGCGTACGTCACCACCTTGACCGGTTCGTCCAGGTCGAACTCGATCCAGGCGGTCGGCTCGAAAACCAGCCATTTCGTGCCGGACTGGAGGTCGACCAGGTTCTCCTTGGTCTCTCCGGAGCCCGCGTTCTCGCCGCTGGCCCGCAGCTCTGTCACCCGGTCGGTGACATTGCCCGGTATTCCGCTTGCGAAGCCGCCGTCGACCCCTGATGTCCGCTTGGCGCCGTCCGCGCCGACCTCCACCGTATTGCGCCATGTGGGTTGAGTTTCGTCGGCTTCGAAGGAGGTGGTGAACTCCTGTGCGCGTGTGTCCGTTTGGCCGGGAAGTGCCTGTGCCACCGAGGGCACCGAGCCCAGTACCAAGGCCGACGCGGCCACCAGGGCGGCGGCTGCGAGGGGGTGGTTTCTGGACCGCGATCGGGTGCGAATTCTGGGCTCCATGCCGTGTCGCCGCTCCTGCCACTGGATCTAGACAACGTTGTCATCCGAATGAAGCAAATCCAGTAGGGGGCCAAGTGGCCGATGGTGTCAAGGGTGTTGACGACAAGTCGAGGGATGAAACGGTACAGATACAGCGGGGATATCCCCGAGGTCTCAACTCGGGAAAGACTGCCGTTCAAACCTGCTTTCGATCTTGCTCAGTGGAAGGGAAGTGGACTATACCTGTCGGCGTCCAGCCCGTCGTACCACTCACACGGCGGCACGACGCCTGTACGACCCAAGCTGCATTCGAATGCGGTGGCGGGGCCCTTCGCCTTGGCGAGCAGATAACGGGCGACCGGTACACCGCCTGAGTCCTGAATGAAGGCGAGGACTTGAGCATGGGATCCACCTCCGCGCACAACCACGAAGGCCTCGGCCGCCGCGATCTGATCAAGCGCTCCGCCGCTCTCGGTCTGATCTCGGTGCCGACGATGAGCTTCCTGTCCGCCTGTGCCAGCGGCGGCACCGCCGACGGCGGTGGCAAGGTCGAGAAGGGCACCAAGACCGAGAAGAACCCCCTCGGCGTCAACGCTTCGGCCCCGCTCGACTTCGTCCTCTTCGACGGAGGCTTCGGCCAGCAGTACGCCAAGGACGCGGTGAAGGTCTACGAGGGCACCTATCCGCAGGCCAAGGTCAAGTTCACCGCCACCCAGAAGATCACCACCGAGCTGCAGCCGCGGTTCAACGGCGGCAACCCGCCGGACCTCATCGACAACTCCGGCGCCGAGCAGATGGACATGGGCGTCCTCGTCGGCCAGAAGCAGCTGGCCGACCTCACCGCCCTGCTCGACGCCGCCTCGATCGACGACCCGAGCAAGAAGGTCCGCGACACCCTGCGCCCGGGCATCGTGGAGATGGGCCAGTTCGACGGCGCCCCGGTCTGGATCCTCTACTACGCCTACACGGTCTACGGCGTCTGGTACTCCCAGAAGCTGCTGGAATCGCTCGACGCGAAGTACCCCGAGACCTGGGACGAGATGCTGGCCGTCTGCGAGAAGGCCAAGAAGAAGGGCATCGCGGGCTGGACGTACGCCGGCAAGCACCCGTACTACGTCCCCTTCTCGCTGTACCCGATGATCGCCAAGGTCGGTGGTCGTGAGGTCCTCGACGCCATCGACAACCTGGAGCCGAAGGCCTGGGAGCACCCCGCCGTCAAGGCGTGTTTCGAGGCGTACTACGAGCTTCAGCGCAAGGGCTACATCCTCCAGGGCACCCCGGGCCTCGACCACATCCAGTCGCAGACCGCCTGGACCGAGGGCAAGGCGCTCTTCATCCCCAACGGCTCCTGGGTGGAGAACGAGGCGGCGAAGACCATGCCCGCCGACTTCAACCTCGCCGTCTCCGCCCCGACCGGCATCGACTCCTCCGACAAGATGCCGTTCGGCACCATCTGGGCCTCCGGCGGTGAGCCCTTCATCGTCCCGGCCAAGGCGAAGAACATCGAGGGCGGCATGGAGCAGCTGCGCATCATGCTCAGCGAGGCGTCCTCGAAGAACTTCACCAAGTCCGTGAAGTCGCTGACCGCGTTCAACGGCGGCACCGACGGCATCGAGCTGACCCCGGGTCTGAAGTCCGGTGTCGCGGCCCTCGACAAGGCCGGTCAGAACGTCGTCAACCCGCGTCTGCAGGACTGGTACGTGGCGCTGCAGAAGGAGAAGATCGGTGTCGCCGGCATCGGCGAGATGATGGCCGGCCGGGCGACCCCGGCCGAGACGATCAAGAAGATCCAGAAGTTCGCCGACGAGGCGGCCAAGGACTCCTCCATCAAGCACTACAAGCACCAGTGAGCTGTGCCGGGGCCCCTTCCCGCCGACCGGGAGCGGGCCCCGGCTCCTTGCGTACGGCACTCACGCCACGCACGGCACCAGCGGCTACTCCGCGGGAAGATCGGGGTCGGTAGGAATGCAACACGGCAAGTACCGTTTCATCGTGGGGTTCCTGGCGGTTCCCCTGGCCATGTACGCGTTGTTCGTCATCTGGCCCTTCGTCCAGTCCATCTACTACTCGTTCACGGACTGGAGCGGTCTCAGCCCCGAGTTCCGGATGGTCGGGTTCGACAACTACAGCCGCATGCTCGACGACGAGGTGTTCTGGAAGTCGCTCCAGCACAGCCTGACCTTCGCGGTCGTGCTGCCGCTGGTCACCGTCGGCCTGGCGCTGTTCTTCGCGTTCATGCTCAATGTCGGCGGTCGGCGCCGCCGGGGAGCGGCCGTCGCCGGTGTGCGCGGCTCGTCCTTCTACAAGATCGTCTACTTCTTCCCGCAGGTGCTGTCCATCGCGATCGTGGCGCTGCTCTTCCAGTTCGCGTACAACCCCAACAGCGGAGCCATCAACTCGGTCCTCAAGGGGGTCGGACTCGGCAGCATCCAGCCCGACTGGCTGGGTGACCCGAACCTGGCCCTGATCTGTGTGATGGTCGTCCTCGTCTGGTCCACGGTCGGCTTCTTCGTGGTCCTCTTCTCGGCGGGCATGGCCTCCATCCCCAGGGACTTCTACGAGGCGGCGCTCCTCGACGGCGCGAACCGCTTCACCACCTTCTTCAAGATCACGCTGCCGTTGCTCTGGGACACCGTGCAGTCCGGATGGATCTACATGGGCATCCTGGCGCTCGGCGCCGAGTCCTTCGCCGTCGTCCAGATCATGACGGTGGGCCCCAACGGCGGAGGGCCGGACTACTCCACCATCGTGATGCCGCTGTACGTGTACCAGAAGGCCTTCCGCGACGGCCAGGCCGCGTACGCGACCACGATCGGTGTCGCGCTGCTCTTCGTCACGCTGCTCTTCGCGGCGGTCGTGATGCGGTTCGGCCGGCGCGAGCGGCTGGAGTACTGATGCTGTGCCTTCCCGGGGGACAGCCCCCGGACCCCCAGCAGGAAAGCAGCTCGGTCGCGGTGGCCGGCACGACAGCACGAGGTGACCTCCGGTGAAAGCCATCGACACCCCTCCCGCCGGCGCGGCACTGCCCGAGCCGCCCGAGCCCGGCATCGCGCAGGTGACGAAGAGCGCCGTCTCGACTCCCCGCAAGGAGAGCAAGGGGGAGGGCGCGACCCTCAACGTCTTCTCCCACGGCATCCTGATCATCTGGGCGATCATGGTGGTCACGCCGCTGCTCTGGGCGGTCATGACCTCCTTCAAGACCGACCGGGCGATCTTCACCTCGCCGTGGTCCCTGCCCGACAAGCTGCACTTCGAGAACTGGTCGCGCGCCTGGACCGAGGCGCACATGAGCGACTACTTCCTGAACACCATCCTGGTGGTGGGCGGATCGCTCTTCGGCACGCTGCTCTTCGGCTCGATGGCGGCCTATGTGCTGGCCCGCTTCGACTTCCCGGGCAACCGCTTCATCTACTTCCTCTTCATCGGCGGGATGAGCTTCCCGATCATCCTGGCGCTCGTGCCGCTCTTCTACGTGCTGCAGAACATGGCCCTGCTCAACACGCTGCACGGCCTGATCCTGGTCTACATCGCGTACTCGCTGCCCTTCACGGTCTTCTTCCTGACCGCGTTCTTCCGCACGCTGCCGACCTCGGTGGCGGAAGCGGCCTTCATGGACGGCGCCTCGCACACCCGGACCTTCTTCCAGGTGATGCTCCCGATGGCCAAACCCGGCCTGATCAGCGTCGGCATCTTCAACTTCCTGGGCCAGTGGAACCAGTACCTGCTGCCCACCGTGCTCAACACCGAACAGGACCAGAAGGTGCTCTCGCAGGGCCTGGTCCAGCTCGCCGTCAGCCAGGGGTACAAGGGTGACTGGTCGGGCCTGTTCGCCGGCCTGGTCATGGCGATGCTTCCCGTCCTCGCCGCGTACATCGTCTTCCAGCGCCAGGTGGTCGCCGGACTGACGGCCGGCGCCGTGAAGTAACGGTCCCGGACACTTCGAGGGCGGCCCCGCTCGGGGCCGCCCTTCTGTGCGCGCCGGTCTTCACGCCCCGGCCGTCATGCGGGATGATCGAGGAGACGGCCGCATCGCCGCAGGCTGACGCAGGGTGTCCGTACCCACCGTGACCTGCGTGTTCACCTGAGGAGCCGGGTGCCCCTCGGCGCCGACCGAAGCGTCGGTCTCCGCCCGTCCCCGGCCGAACCGGCGGGTACGTACGCAGGGCTCATCCGAGCAGCCTCTGACTCAAGGTCTTGACGAGCGACCACCCCGAAGGCTCAGCTTAGAGTTCACAAGTTGGAGAAGTAGCCGGGGTCTCATTGGCGTGGCCCCGGTCGGGGGCGGCGCACGCGCCGCCCATCGCAGGCGGGAGTGGATGAGTCGATGGAGACTCCGGGGTCGCAGACATCTCTGCACAGGGCCAATCTCGAACGGGTGGTCCGTGCGGTACGCATGGCCGGCTCGCTCACCCAGGCGGAGATCGCCCGAGCGACCGGGCTGTCCGCCGCCACGGTCTCCAACATCGTGCGGGAGCTGAAGGACGGCGGCACCGTCGAGGTCACCCCCACCTCCGCGGGCGGGCGCCGGGCCCGCAGCGTCTCGCTCTCGGGCGACGCGGGCATCGTCATCGGCGTCGACTTCGGCCATACGCACCTGCGGGTCGCCGTCGGCAACCTCGCCCACCAGGTCCTCGCCGAGGAGTCCGAGCCGCTCGACGTCGACGCCTCCGCCGCGGAGGGCTTCGACCGGGCGGAACGGCTGGTCACACGGCTGATCGAGGCCACCGGCATCGGCCGGGACAAGGTCGTCGGCGTCGGCCTCGGCGTACCGGGGCCGATCGACGTCTCCTCCGGCACGCTCGGCTCCACCTCGATCCTGCCGGGCTGGAGCGGGATCAACCCGGCCGACGAGCTCTCCGGCCGACTCGGCGTGCCCGTGTACGTCGACAACGACGCCAATCTCGGCGCGCTCGGCGAGCTCGTCTGGGGCAGCGGCCGCGGGGTGAAGGACCTGGCCTACATCAAGGTCGCCAGCGGCGTCGGAGCGGGCCTCGTCATCGACGGACGGGTCTACCGCGGCCCCGGAGGCACAGCCGGCGAGATCGGGCACATCACGATCGACGAATCGGGCCCTGTGTGCCGCTGCGGCAACCGCGGCTGCCTGGAGACCTTCACCGCCGCCCGGTACGTCCTGCCGCTGCTCCAGCCCGGCCACGGCCCCGATCTGACGATGGAACGGGTCGTCCAGCTGGCGCGCGAGGGCGACCCGGGCTGCCGGCGCGTGGTCGCCGACGTCGGCCGCCACATCGGCAGCGGTGTCGCCAACCTCTGCAACCTGCTTAACCCCAGCCGGGTGGTCCTCGGGGGCGACCTCGCGGAGGCCGGTGAGCTGGTGCTCGCGCCGATCCGCGACTCCGTCTCGCGCTATGCCATCCCCAGCGCCGCGCGCCAGCTGTCGCTGGCTCCCGGGGCGCTCGGCGGACGGGCCGAGGTGCTGGGCGCGCTGGCCCTCGCGCTGAGTGAAATGGGCGATTCGACCCTGTTGGAGGGTGCCCTTCCCGGCGCCGCTCCGGCGGCCGCTCCGGCCTCGACGCCTGCCTTCACTTAGATAACGGATGGCACCGTTGTCATCTCGTTAAGGATTTACTCCTTGACGTCGGGGTTGCGGCCGAGTTGACTTCCAGCCACCTCGGCCGCAAAGTCGCGGCCTCGTCAGGGAGGCAACCCCACATGAACGCAATGACGCGTCGCGTCGTCATAGGCACGGCCGCGGTTTCCATGGCCCTCTCTCTCGCCGCCTGTGGCAAGGCGGGCGACAGCGGCTCGGGTTCGGGCGACAGCGCCGGCGGGAACGGTGGCGACAGCAAGACCATCGGTCTGCTGCTGCCGGAGAACAAGACCACGCGTTACGAGACCTTCGACCGCCCGATCATCGAGGCGAAGATCAAGGCGCTGTGCTCGGACTGCGAGGTCAAGTACAACAACGCCGCGCAGGACACCGAGACGCAGAAGAAGCAGTTCGACGCGCTGGTCACGCAGGGCGTGAAGGTCATCATCCTGGACTCGGTCGACTACAAGGCCACCAAGTCCTGGGTGCAGCAGGCCAAGGAGCAGGGCGTCGCGGTCGTGGCGTACGACCGCCTGGCCGAGGGCCCGATCTCCGCCTACGTCTCGTACGACAACGAGAAGATCGGCCGTCTGCAGGGCGAGGGCCTGGTGAAGGCGCTCGGCGACAAGGCCAAGGACGCCAACGTTGTCATGATCAACGGCTCGCCGACCGACCCGAACGCCCCGCTGTTCAAGAAGGGCGCCCACAGCGTCCTGGACACCGGCGTCAAGAAGGTCGTCTACGAGCAGGACATCCCGGACTGGTCCCCGGACGAGGCCAACAAGAAGATGGGTGCCGCCATCGACTCGCTGGGCAAGGACGGCTTCCAGGGCGTCTACTCGGCCAACGACGGCATGGCCGGCGGCATCATCACCGCCCTCGCCAAGCAGGGCATCAAGGTCCCGGTCGGCGGCCAGGACGCCGAGCTCGCCGGTCTGCAGCGCATCCTCAAGGGTGACCAGGCCTTCACGATCTACAAGCAGATCAAGCCGGAGGCCGAGACGACCGCCGAGATCGCGGTCCGTCTGCTCAAGGGCGAGAAGATCGACGACCTGGTTCCCACCAAGGTCACCAGCCTGACCGGTGAGTTCAAGGACATCCCGGCGAAGCTGTACGACGCGCAGGTCGTCACCAAGGGCGACATCGCCGGAACGATCATCAAGGACGGCGTCTACAAGGCCGCCGACATCTGCACCGCCGAGTACAAGGCGGCCTGCGAGGCGGCGGGCATCAAGTAACACCCGCTGCCGGTACGGCCCTTCGGACCCACTGACCTCCCCTCGAAGCGGCCCCCGGTCCGGTCCGGCGACCCCGCCCCGTTCAACGCCCCGCAAGCGGGGGCGGGGCGCCGGACTCCTCTCACAGCCCCCTCTGTGCTCTTCGCACCACCATCCCCGCCGGTCAGGCGGCGAAGGAGATGATTCACGTGTCCGCTACGCCCGTGCTGGCGTTGCGCGGAGTCTCCAAGCGGTTCGGCGCCGTCCAGGTGCTCACCGACGTAGAACTGGAGATCCACGCCGGTGAGGTCGTCGCCCTGGTCGGCGACAACGGCGCCGGCAAGTCGACCCTCGTCAAGACGATCTCGGGCGTCCACCCGATCGACGAGGGCGTCATCGAGTGGGACGGCGACCCCGTCCAGATCAGCAAGCCCCACGACGCCCAGAACCTCGGGGTGGCCACCGTCTACCAGGACCTGGCGCTCTGCGACAACCTCGACGTCGTCGCCAACCTCTTCCTCGGCAGCGAGCTCCGCTCCGCGTCCGTCCTCGACGAGATCGCGATGGAGAAGCGCGCCAAGGAGCTCCTGGACACCCTGTCCATCCGCATTCCGTCGGTCCGCATCCCCGTCGCGGCGCTCTCCGGCGGTCAGCGCCAGGTCGTGGCCATCGCCCGCGCCCTGATCGGCGACCCCAAGATCGTCATCCTGGACGAGCCCACCGCCGCCCTCGGCGTCGAGCAGACCGCACAGGTGCTCGACCTCGTGGAGCGGCTGCGCGAGCGCGGCCACGGAGTCATCCTCATCAGCCACAACATGGCCGACGTCCGCGCCGTCGCGGACAAGGTCGCGGTCCTCCGCCTGGGCCGCAACAACGGTGTCTTCGACGTCAAGGACACCAGCCACGAGACGATCATCGCCGCCATCACCGGTGCCACGGACAACGCCGTGACCCGTCGGCAGGCCCGTACGGCCTCGGCCACGGCCACGAAGGAGGACGCGAAGTGAGCGACCTCGCCAAGACCCCCGAGACGCCCGAGAGCACCGGCACCGCGGCGCCCGAGGCCGCCGTGCCCGAGGCCGCCGTGCCCGCCCAGGCCGCCCCCGTCGAGGCGTCCGCCGCCCCGATCCCCGCCGTCGACCCGCGCCTGCTGGTCCGCGAGCAGGGCATCAAGGGCTACTGGACCGAGTTCAACCGCAAGATCCGCGGCGGCGAGCTCGGCTCCCTCCCCGTCGTCCTGGGCCTGATCGTCATCGCGATCGTCTTCCAGGTCCAGAACGGCAACTTCCTCTCCGCGAGCTCCGTCGCCAACATCGCGGTCTACTCCTCCGGCCTCGGCATCATGGCCGTCGGCATCGTCTTCGTCCTCATCCTGGGCGAGATCGACCTGTCGATGGGCTCGGTCGCCGGCGTCGGCGCCGCCGTCTGGGCCGTACTCAACGTCACCAACGGCATGAACGACCTTCTCTCGGTCGTCATCGCCGTCGCCTCCGGCCTCCTCATCGGCCTGCTGCACGGCTTCTTCTTCGCCAAGATCGGCGTCCCGGCCTTCGTGGTCACGCTCGCCGGCTTCCTCGGCTGGTCCGGCCTGCAGATCTGGCTGATGGGCAAGGAGGGCTCGATCAACGCCCCCACCGGCTCGATCGTGGAGAACCTCACGGCGTACTACTTCGAGGACAAGGCCGCCGCGTACGGCCTGGCCCTCGTGGCGGTCCTCGCCTACGCCGGCTCGCTGCTCCTCGACGCCAAGCGTCGCAAGGCCGCCGCGCTGCCGTCCCGCCCCACCAGCGAGATCGTGCTCCGCACGGCCGTCGTCGCGGTCCTCTGCTTCGTCGTCGCGTACGTCCTGAACGAGCCCCAGGGCGCCCGCGGTCTGCCGCTCGCCCTGGTCCTCTTCCTCGCCGTCCTGGTGATCGCGGACTTCGTCGCCCGACGCACCCTGTTCGGCCGCAAGGTCTTCGCGGTCGGCGGCAACGCCGAGGCCGCCCGCCGCGCGGGCATCAACGTCGACCGGATCCGGATCCTGGTCTTCGGCCTCTCCGGAATGCTCGCCGCCTTCGGCGGCCTCTTCGTGGCCAGCCTCTCCGGCGGCGCCACCAAGAGCCTCGGCAGCGGCAACACGCTGATGCTCGTCATCGCGGCGGCCGTCATCGGCGGAACCAGCCTCTTCGGTGGTCGCGGCAAGGTCTGGTCGGCACTCCTTGGAATGATCGTCATCCAGTCGATCCAGCAGGGCCTGAACATGATCGGAATGGCCAACGAGATCCAGTTCATGATCACCGGCGCGGTGCTCCTCGCCGCGGTCGTGATCGACTCGGTCTCGCGGAGGACCCAGAAGACAGCGGGTCGCGCGTAGCCTCTGTTACGTACTCCACAGTGCTCGGCGCCGGAGAACCGGCGCCGGGCACTGCTGCGTCTGGCCCTGTGCACCGCCCGTACGCTCAGCGGTGTGTCGGCCACACGCGTGAGGCGCACCCCGCCGCCCGATGACCACGGTCGGGGGCGGAACATTAGACTCGACAAATCGGCAAGCTCGACCAGCTCAATGGCAAGGAGGCACGGGTGGCATTGCTGACCCGTATCAGGGGACCGCGCGATCTGGACCGGCTCTCCCCGGAACAGCTGGACCAGCTGGCCGCGGAGATCAGGACGTTTCTCGTGGACGCCGTCTCCAAGACCGGCGGCCACCTCGGCCCCAACCTCGGCGTGGTCGAGCTGACCATCGCCCTGCACCGGGTGTTCGACTCCCCGAAGGACAAGGTCCTCTGGGACACCGGCCACCAGAGCTATGTCCACAAGCTGCTCACGGGCCGCCAGGACTTCTCCAGGCTCAAGATGAAGGGCGGCCTGTCCGGCTACCCCGCGCAGGCGGAGTCCGAGCACGACGTCATCGAGAACTCGCACGCCTCGACCGTCCTCGGCTGGGCCGACGGCCTCGCCAAGGCCAACGAGGTCCTGAAGAAGGACGACCACGTCGTCGCCGTCATCGGCGACGGAGCCCTGACGGGCGGCATGGCCTGGGAGGCGCTGAACAACATCGCCGCCGCCAAGGACCGCCCGCTGGTCATCGTCGTCAACGACAACGAGCGCTCCTACGCGCCCACGATCGGCGGCCTCGCCAACCACCTGGCCACGCTCCGCACCACCGACGGCTACGAGCGCTTCCTCGCCCGCGGCAAGGACATCCTGGAGCGCACCCCCGTCGTCGGGAAGCCGCTCTACGAGACCCTGCACGGCGCCAAGAAGGGCCTGAAGGACTTCATCGCCCCGCAGGGCATGTTCGAGGACCTCGGACTGAAGTACGTCGGCCCCATCGACGGCCACGACATCGAGGCCCTGGAGTCCGCCCTGACGCGCGCCAAGCGCTTCGGCGGCCCGGTGATCGTCCACTGCCTCACCGAGAAGGGCCGCGGCTACCAGCCCGCCCTCCAGGACGAGGCCGACCGCTTCCACGCCGTCGGCAAGATCCACCCCGACACCGGCCTGCCGATCTCCTCCTCCGGAGCCGACTGGACCGGCGTCTTCGCTCAGGAGATGGTCGAGCTCGGCAAGGAGCGCGAGGACATCGTCGCGATCACCGCGGCCATGCTCCAGCCCGTCGGCCTGGACAAGTTCGCCAAGGAGTTCCCCGAGCGGGTGTACGACGTCGGTATCGCCGAGCAGCATGCCGCGGTCTCCGCCGCGGGCCTCGCCACCGGCGGACTCCACCCCGTCTTCGCGGTCTACGCGACCTTCCTCAACCGCGCCTTCGACCAGGTCCTGATGGACGTGGCCCTGCACAAGTGCGGTGTCACCTTCGTCCTGGACCGGGCCGGCGTCACCGGCACGGACGGCGCCTCCCACAACGGCATGTGGGACATGTCGATCCTCCAGGTCGTCCCCGGCCTCAGGCTCGCCGCCCCGCGCGACGCCGACCAGGTCCGCGCCCAGCTGCGCGAGGCCGTCGAGGTCACCGATGCGCCGACCGTCGTCCGCTTCTCCAAGGGCGCCGTCGGCCCCGCCGTACCGGCCCTGCGCCGCATCGGCGGCATGGACGTGCTCCGCGAGCCGGGCACGGCCACGCCCGACGTCCTCCTGGTCTCCGTCGGCGCGCTCGCGCCGATGTGCCTGGAGATCGCCGACCTCCTCGACAAGCAGGGCATCTCCACCACCGTCGTCGACCCTCGCTGGGTCAAGCCGGTCGACGAGGCGCTCGCCCCGCTCGCCGAGCAGCACCGGGTCGTCGTCACCGTGGAGGACAACAGCCGGGTCGGCGGTGTCGGCTCGGCCGTCGCCCAGGCCCTGCGCGACGCCGGAGTCGATGTACCTCTGCGCGACTTCGGCATCCCGCCGCGCTTCCTCGACCACGCCTCGCGCGCCGAGGTGATGGCCGAGATCGGCCTGACCGCGCCGGACATCGCCCGCCAGGTCACCGGTCTGGTGTCGCGCCTCGACGGCAGGTTCGAGGAGAGCACCAAGGCGGTGCAGCCCGCCCGCGACTGACCACCGTCACCGCGCGTCACCATTGGGCCGGTCGGACCACTCCACGGGGTGTTCCACCGGCCCATTCGTGTGAACTCCGTTCCCTCGACAGGCGCCACCCCTTCGGGGTCTCGATCATGGGTGCTGGAACTGACGGCACGGAGGTACGACGGTGAGTACGGACCAGCAGCCAAGCAGATCGTCCGGAATGTTCCGGACGAAGACGGTCGAGCAGTCGATCCGGGACACCGAGGAGCCCGAGCACGCGCTCAAGAAATCGCTCTCCGCCTGGGACCTGATGGTCTTCGGCGTGGGCGTCATCATCGGTACCGGCATCTTCGTGCTCACCGGCAAGGTGGCCAAGGAGAACGCGGGACCGGCCACCGCGCTGGCCTTCGTCGCCGCCGGCATCGTCTGCGCGCTCGCGGCCCTGTGCTACGCCGAGTTCGCCTCGACGGTCCCCGTCGCCGGTTCGGCGTACACCTTCGCGTACGCCTCCATCGGCGAACTCCCGGCCTGGATCATCGGCTGGGACCTCGTCCTGGAGTTCGCGCTCGGCACGGCCGTCGTCGCGGTGGGCTGGTCCGGCTATGTGCGCTCCCTGATGGACAACGTGGACTGGCATCTACCCGCGGCGTTGGAGGGGCCCGACGTGGCGGGCGGCACCTTCGACATCCTGGCCTTCCTGCTGGTCCTGGTGCTGACCGTGGTCCTCGTCCTCGGCATGAAGCTGTCCGCCCGCATCACCGCGATCGTGGTGGCCATCAAGGTCACGGTGGTCATGATCGTGATCATCGCGGGTCTCTTCTTCATCGTGGGCGACAACTACGACCCGTTCATTCCCCCCGCGGTCACCCCGGAGGGCGGCGGCTCCGCCTGGGACGCCCCGCTGGTCCAGACGATCTTCGGGTACGAGGCCACCAACTTCGGCGTCATGGGCATCTTCACCGCCGCCTCCGTCGTCTTCTTCGCCTTCATCGGCTTCGACGTGGTGGCGACCGCGGCCGAGGAGACCAAGCTCCCGCAGCGCGACATGCCCCGCGGCATCCTCGGTTCGCTCCTGATCTGCACCGTGCTCTACGTCGCCGTGGCGCTGGTCGTCACCGGTATGCAGCACTACAGCGAACTTTCGGTCAGCGCTCCGCTCGCCGACGCCTTCAAGGCGGTCGGACATCCCTTCTACGCCGGTGTGATCAGCTTCGGCGCCGCCGTCGGTCTCACGACCGTCTGTCTGATCCTGCTGCTCGGCCAGACCCGGGTGTTCTTCGCGATGAGCCGCGACGGACTGCTGCCGCGCTTCTTCTCCATCACGCACCCGCGCTTCAAGACGCCGTACCGGCCCACCATCCTGCTCGGCGTGATCATCGCGATCGTGGCCGGCTTCACCAGCATCAACGAGCTGGCGACCCTGGTGAACATCGGCACGCTCTTCGCGTTCGTCGTCGTCGCCTTCGGTGTGATGGTGCTCCGCCGCACCCGTCCCGACCTGCACCGCGCGTTCCGCACCCCGTGGGTGCCGGTGCTCCCCATCCTGTCCATCGCCGCCTCGGTCTGGCTGATGCTCAACCTGCCCGGCGAGACCTGGTTCCGCTTCGCGGTCTGGATGGTCATCGGCATCGTCGTCTACTTCCTGTACGGCCGCTCCCACAGCCGCCTGGGCAAGGCGGGCCAGGAAGCGCAGTACTAGATCTCCGGAAGCGCGCGGGGGCCCACGCAACGGGCCCCGTGCTCGCCCACCCGTCGACGCAGTTCACGGTCGGCCGTGACCACCAGGCACGGCCGGCCGTTCGCGTTCCCGGCCAGCTGCACGACGAGGTCGTCGCCGCTGCCCGGCGCCTCCTCGACCCGTACCCCGGGCACGGACTCCACGCCACGCGCCCGGCCCTCGACGACCAGCACGATCTCGAAGGGGCCGCCCTCCGGCCCGCCCGCGGCCGCGAGCCGGTCCCGCAGCCGCTCGGCGGCCGCATGCCGGTCCCGCCACCAACCGTCGGGCCTGGAGCCCACCACGTTGGCGCCGTCGACGATCAGCAGGGGCAGTTCCGGGTCCATACGGACAGGATGTCAGCCGCCGGTCGCGCGGGACTTCTTCGCCGACTCGGGGATCGGGGAGTCCTCCCGGATCGCCTTCCACAATTGCGAGGCGTTGGGCTCGTGGGCCACCACGCGATTCGGGTCCTTCTTGTCGTACGCCACCGGCAGCATGATCGTCTCCATGGTGCTCGGGTTCACGCCGTTCATCGACCGCGCGAAATCGCTCAGGGCCGTCAGCGAGTCCAGCTCGGAGTCGGTGGTGAGCGCCTTGGTCGCGGAGTCGGCGATCTTGTAGGTCTTGGTGGGGCTGCTCAGCAGGTCCTGCTTCTTGATCTCGGTGAGCAGCGCCATCAGGAACTTCTGCTGGTTGCCGATGCGGCCGAGGTCGCTGCCGTCGCCGACGCCGTACCGGGTCCGTACGAAGGCGAGGGACTGGGTGCCGTCCAGCTTCTGCGGACCGGCGGCGAGGTCGAGTCCGGCCGCGCCGTTCCTGATGGGCTCGTCGATGTCGACGGTCACGCCGCCGATGGCGTCGACGAGGTCCTTGAACCCGGCGAAGTCGATCTCCAGATAGTGGTCGAGCCGCACCCCGGACATCTTCTCGACGGTCTTCACCACACAGGCCGGACCGTGCTGGGCGTAGACCGAGTTGAACATGACGCGCTCGGCGGAGGGCGTGGTGCCGCCGCCCTTCCGCGGGCATTCGGGCCGGGTCACCAGGGTGTCGCGGGGAATGCTGATCGCGACGGCCTTCGTCCGGCCCTCGGGTATGTGGACCACCAGCGCGGTGTCCGACCGGGCGCCGGACACCTTGCCCCCGTCGAGCGCCGCGTTGGCCCCGGCCCGCGAGTCCGAACCGAGCACGAGCAGGTTCTGCCCGCCGGCCACCGGCTTCCGCGGCCGGTCGTCCCCGAGTTCCTTGCGGAGGTCAACGGCCTTGATGTTGCCGTCGATGCTCGTGTACATCCAGTACACGGTGCCGCCGGCGGCGAGGAGGAGGACGAGCAGCGTCAGCAGGACGATCCGCCCGGTCCGGCGCTTGCGCTTCGGCGCCCTGCGGGAAGGCGGGGCGGAGCGGTCGGAATCGCTGCGGGATTCCTGCGTGGTCATGTCCTGGGTCATCCTGCCTCAGTCCTCTGCTCCGTAGGCCGTGCAGTATAGGCAAACGGTCGGACTGGCGTGCGAGAAAGCCCGGTTGACGCCGTGTGAACGACGACTGCCGGTGGCGGCACCCGAAGGCGCCACCACCGGCAGTCGCTTGTCGCGTCGTTACGCGGGGACGCTCGCCACGCCCTGCGCGAGGAACGGCTTGCCGTTCACCCGCTGGGAGACGCCCTCACGGTCCAGGTACGGCGTGATGCCGCCCAGGTGGAAGGGCCAGCCCGCGCCCGTGATCAGGCAGAGGTCGATGTCCTGCGCCTCGGCGACGACACCCTCCTCCAGCATCAGGCCGATCTCCTGCGCCACCGCGTCCAGGACGCGGTCGCGGACCTGCTCCTCCGTCAGGACGACATCGCCCTGCACCAGGAGGGCGGCGACCTCGGGGTCCAGCTCCGGCTTGCCGGAGTCGTAGACGTAGAAGCCGCGCTTGCCGGCCTTGACCACGGCCGCCAGGTTCGGGGAGACGGTGAAGCGCTCCGGGAAGGCGCGGTTCAGGGTCTCGGAGACGTGCAGACCGATGGCCGGGCCGACGAGCTCCAGGAGGACCAGCGGGGACATCGGCAGACCGAGCGGCTCGATGGCCTTCTCCGCCGTCTCGACCGAGGTGCCCTCGTCGATGACGTTCTGGATCTCGCCCATGAAGCGGGTCAGGATGCGGTTCACGACGAACGCCGGGGCGTCCTTGGTGAGGACCGCGGTCTTCTTCAGCTTCTTCGCGACACCGAAGGCGGTGGCGAGGGAGGCCTCGTCCGTCTTCTCGCCGCGCACGATCTCCAGGAGCGGGAGGATCGCGACCGGGTTGAAGAAGTGGAAGCCGACCACGCGCTCCGGGTGCTGGAGCTTGGAGGCCATCTCCGACACCGACAGCGAGGAGGTGTTGGTGGCGAGGATCGCGTGCGCCGGGGCGACCGCCTCGACCTCCGCGAACACCTTCTGCTTGACGGACATCTCCTCGAACACGGCCTCGATGATGAAGTCCGCGTCCGCGAAGCCGGCGGCCTTGTCCAGGACACCGGAGACCAGGCCCTTGAGACGGTTGGCCTTGTCCTGGTTGATCCGGCCCTTGCCGAGCAGCTTCTCGATCTCGGCGTGGACGTAGCCCACACCCTTGTCGACGCGCTCCTGGTCGATGTCGGTCAGGACGACCGGCACCTCCAGGCGGCGCAGGAAGAGCAGGGCGAGCTGGGAGGCCATCAGACCGGCGCCGACGACACCGACCTTGGTGACCGGGCGGGCCAGCGACTTGTCCGGGGCACCGGCGGGGCGCTTGCCGCGCTTCTGCACCAGGTTGAAGGCGTAGATGCCGGAGCGGAGCTCGCCGCCCATGATCAGGTCCGCGAGGGCCTGGTCCTCGGCGTCGAAGCCCTTCTGCAGGTCGCCGTCCTTGGACGCCTCGATGATGTCCAGGGCGCGGTACGCGGCCGGGGCCGCGCCGTGCACCTTGGAGTCGGCGATGAACCGGCCCTTGGCGACGGCCTGGTCCCAGCCCTCACCGCGGTCGATCTCCGGACGCTCCACCGTGACCGAGCCGTTGAGGACCGAGGCGGTCCAGATCAGCGACTGCTCCAGGAAGTCGGCGCCCTCGAAGATCGCGTCGGCGATGCCGAGCTCGAAGACCTGCTTGCCCTTGAGCTGACGGTTCTGGTTCAGCGAGTTCTCGATGATGACCGTGACGGCCTTGTCCGCACCGATCAGGTTCGGCAGGATCGTGCAGCCGCCCCAGCCGGGGACCAGACCGAGGAAGACCTCGGGCAGCGAGAAAGCCGGCAGGGCCTTGGAGACGGTGCGGTAGGTGCAGTGCAGACCGACCTCGACACCGCCGCCCATCGCCGCGCCGTTGTAGTACGCGAAGGTCGGCACGGCCAGCGCGGACAGACGCTTGAAGACGTCGTGGCCGCCCTTGCCGATGGCGAGCGCGTCGGAGTGCTGCTTGAGCAGCTCGACGCCCTTGAGGTCGGCGCCCACGGCGAAGATGAACGGCTTGCCGGTGACACCGACGCCGACGATCTCACCGTTGGCGGCCTCGGCCTCGACCTGGTCGATCGCCGTGTTGAGGTTCGCCAGGGACTGCGGACCGAAGGTGGTCGGCTTGGTGTGGTCGAAGCCGTTGTCCAGCGTGATCAGCGCGAACCGGCCCGCACCCGCGGGCAGTTCGAAGTGCCGTACGTGGGCGCTGGTGACGACCTCGTCCGGGAACAGCTCGGCCGCACCCTTCAGAAGCTCGGCGGTGGTGCTCACTTGCCCTCCCAGTGGGGGTTCTCCCAGATGACGGTCGCGCCCATGCCGAAGCCGACGCACATCGTGTTGAGGCCGTAACGGACCTGCGGGTTCTCCTCGAACTGGCGGGCCAGCTGCGTCATGAGACGGACGCCGGAGGAGGCGAGCGGGTGACCGTAGGCGATGGCGCCGCCGTACTGGTTGACGCGGGCGTCGTCGTCGGCGATGCCGTAGTGCTCCAGGAACGCCAGGACCTGGACCGCGAAGGCCTCGTTGACCTCGAAGAGGTCGATGTCCTCGATCGAGAGACCGGCCTGGGCCAGCGCCTTCTCGGTCGCCGGGATCGGGCCGTAGCCCATGACCTCGGGCTCGACGCCGGCGAAGGCGTACGAGACGAGGCGCATCTTCACCGGGAGGTTGTTCTCGCGGGCGAAGTCCTCGGAGGCGATGATCGAGGCGGTGGCGCCGTCGTTGAGACCGGCCGCGTTACCGGCGGTGACGTTGCCGTGGACGCGGAACGGCGTCTTCAGGTTCGCCAGCGACTCCAGGGTGGTGCCCGGGCGCATCGGCTCGTCGGCGGTGACCAGGCCCCAGCCGGTCTCGCCGGCCTCGGCGTTGGTGCGGCGGACCGAGATCGGCACCAGGTCCTGCTGGATCTTGCCGTCGGCGTACGCCTTGGCGGCCTTCTCCTGCGAGCGCACGGCGTACTCGTCGGCGCGCTGCTTGGTGATGCTCGGGTAGCGGTCGTGCAGGTTCTCGGCGGTCATGCCCATGAACAGGGCGGACTCGTCGACCAGCTTCTCGCTCACGAAGCGCGGGTTCGGGTCGACGCCCTCGCCCATGGGGTGGCGGCCCATGTGCTCGACGCCACCGGCGATGACGGCGTCGTAGGCGCCGAACGCGATGGAGCCGGCGACCGAGGTGACGGCGGTCAGCGCGCCGGCGCACATACGGTCGATGGAGTAGCCCGGGACGGACTGCGGCAGACCGGCGAGGATGCCGGCGGTGCGGCCGAGGGTCAGACCCTGGTCACCGATCTGCGTGGTCGCGGCGATGGCGACCTCGTCGATCTTCGCGGGGTCGAGGCCGGGGTTGCGGCGCAGCAGCTCCCGGATGGCCTTCACGACGAGATCGTCGGCGCGGGTCTCGTGGTAGATGCCCTTCGGGCCCGCCTTGCCGAACGGGGTGCGGACGCCGTCGACGAAGACGACGTCCCTGACGGTACGAGGCACGATGGCTCTCCTCCAGGGTGCGGGATGGCACTGCTGCGGCACGCGGCTAAGCGCGCGCTTGCTCCCCCCATGCTACTTGCGGGTAACCGGGCTGCCCAGCCCCGGGGGCCGGAGCGGTGAAGGTCACACTGCGGGGAGGGTACGCCGACGCCCCCGGCGGGCGGTGCGGGTGCATTTGTGCGCCCGGCGCACGCCCGTCCGATCGGACTGCCGCGGCTACCCGATCGTGTCGACGGCGCGGTGGACACGGTCACGTCAACCACGCGGGGCGTGGTTCCGAGCGGACGCTGATCGCACCCCGGGCGACCGTCCGGGACCCGAACCCGGAGAACGGAGCACCCCTCCATGGCTGTCACCGACCTCTACGTGGACCACGTGTCGTCCATCCCTGCGAACAAAGGGCTGAAGGTCAAGCTCTTCGTGCGTGAGCACGAGGCCACACCCTCCAGCAATCCGCGCAGGCCCGTCCTCATGCTCCACGGCCGCAGCGTCCCCGCCGTGGCCGGCTTCGACCTGCCGTACAAGAAGTACAGCTGGGCCGCCGAGCTGGCGAAGGCCGGCTTCGACGTGTACATGATGGAGCTGCAGGGCTCCGGTCTGTCCCCCCGGCCGCAGATGGACGACCCGCACAACGTCAGCCCCACCCTGGTCCAGCAGCAGCTCCTCGTCCCCAACCCGAACGGGACCCTCTACACCGGCCCGGTGCCCTACCCGTCTCAGCTGAACAACTCCCGGAGCGACTGGCACGAGGTCAACACGGTCGTCGACTTCATCCTCCAGCGCACCGGCACGACGAAGGTCGACCTGATCGGCTGGTCCGCGGCCTCCCAGCAGCTCGGGCCCTACAGCATCCAGTACCCCGACAAGGTGCGCAGCCTCCTCCTGGTGGCCCCGATCTTCCCGCCGGAGGGCAGGCAGAGCGCCCCCGGGACCGACTTCGACCCGCCCGTGGCGCTGCCGGTGTCCACGCCGGCCGGCGCCTTCGGTTTCCCGATGACCGTCGGTACCAAGGCCGGTCTCGACGCCGCCTGGAAGAAGGACCTGGGCTGTCCGGACCAGCGCGAGGCCGGGATGGTCGACGAGGTGTGGAAGGCGATGATGGCGGTCGACAAGGAGGGCGCCAAGTGGGGCGGCACCGTGCCCGGATCCCCCGAGGGGCTCAACCGGATCCGGAACTCCTACTGGTGGGGCTGGAACTCGACCACCGTGCCGCTGCACGGAATCCTCGGCGACAAGGTGCCTGTGTGCATCGTGTACGGCGAGCACGACACGATCATCAACACCTCGCCGGGTCTCGGACTCCTGTACTTCTCCACGTCCGAGCTCTACAAGAAGATCCCCGGGCCCAAGAAGCTGATGTTCCGGCTCTCCTGCGCGGGCCATCAGATCGTCTGGGAGCGCAAGGCGAAGCTGCTGCACACGATGTCCGAGCACTGGCTCAAGCAGGGCAAGGTCTTCGGCGAGAAGCAGGGCAGCTTCTACCGGGACGAGGACGAGATCCTCACGCCGATGGAGTGAGGATCCCGTCACAAGGCCCGGCGGACCGGATCAGGTCCCCGCGGCCAGCGCCGTCACCAGGAGCGGGGTCACCAGGCCCACCTGCCAGGGCCGGGCTCCGTAGCCCGTGAGGGCCTCGGCGACCGAGTCCTCGGTCGCCGGGGCCGGCGGCTCCCAGCAGACACGGCGGACCGTGTCGGGGGTGATCAGGTTCTCCTGCGGGAGGTTCAGCTCCTCCGCGAGGGCCGAGACCGCCGCGCGGGCCGCCGACAGGCGGGCGGCCGCCGCCGGGTCCTTGTCCGCCCAGGCGCGCGGCGGCGGGGGGCCGGCGACCGGCTGGCCGGGCTGGGGGAGCTCGTTGTCCGGGAGGGCCTTCGCACGGTCCACGGCCGTCTGCCACTGCTCCAGCTGGCGTCGGCCCATGCGGTGCCCGAAGCCCGGCAGAGCGGTCAGCGCGGCCACGTTCACGGGTACGGCGAGCGCCGCCTCCACGATCGCGGTGTCGCTGAGCACCTTGCCCGGCGAGACGTCCCGCCGCTGCGCGATGCGGTCGCGGGCCGTCCACAGCTCCCGTACGACCGCCATCTGGCGACGGCGCCGTACCTTGTGCATTCCGGAGGTCCGGCGCCACGGGTCCTTGCGCGGCGGCGCGGGCGGGGCCGAGGCGATCGCGTCGAACTCCTGGTGGGCCCACTCCAGCTTGCCCTGCCGGTCGAGATCCTTCTCCAGTGCGTCACGCAGGTCGACGAGCAGCTCGACGTCCAGCGCGGCGTACCGGAGCCAGGGCTCGGGCAGCGGGCGGGTGGACCAGTCCACCGCGGAGTGCCCCTTCTCCAGGGCGTAGCCGAGAACGGACTCGACCATCGCCCCGAGCCCGACCCGCGGGAAGCCCGCGAGCCGGCCGGCCAGCTCGGTGTCGAACAGCCGGGTCGGCACCATGCCTATGTCCCGCAGGCACGGCAGGTCCTGGGTGGCGGCATGCAGGATCCACTCGGTCCCGGCGAGCGCCTCGCCGAGGCCGGACAGATCGGGGCAGCCCACCGGGTCGACGAGCGCGGTGCCCGCGCCCTCGCGGCGGAGCTGGACGAGATAGGCGCGCTGCCCGTAGCGGTAGCCGGAGGCGCGCTCGGCGTCCACGGCGACGGGGCCGCGGCCGGCGGCGAAGGCGGCGATCACTTCGGCGAGCGCCTCGTCGGTCTCGACGACGGGCGGAATGCCCTCGCGGGGCTCCAGCAAGGGGATCGGCAGCCCGTTCGCAGGGACGTCGTCGTCCGGAGGAGCGCCCCCGGTGGTTCGCAGTGCCGTGTCTGCTGCGGTCTCTTGGGCGTCGGTCACGTGTCAAGGGTATCTGTGAACGGCAAGCGCCTGTCGACGGAACGTTCCGTCGACAGGCGCCGATCTTTCGTCAACCCCTCAGGGATCGCCGTGGGCCCGGTGACGCGGCTCGTCCGGGGCCCTGTTCCGGTCCGATTCCGGTCCGGGACGGCCTGCCAGGGTCAGTGGATGATCCCGGTGCGCAGCGCCACCGCGACCATGCCGGCCCGGTCACCCGTGCCGAGCTTGCGCGCGATCCGGGCGAGGTGGCTCTTCACGGTCAGCGCGGACAGGCCCATCGAGACACCGATGGCCTTGTTCGACTGACCCTCGGCGACCAGCCGGAGCACCTCGACCTCACGGCCGGAGAGCTCGCGGTAGCCGCCCGGGTGGCTCGGGGCACCCGGGGGGCGGCGGTGGCCGAGGCGGGCGGCCGCGGATCCGATGGGGGCGGATCCGGGGCGGGTGGGGTGCCCGATGTTCGTACGCGTACCGGTGACGACGTAGCCCTTGACGCCACCGGCCAGTGCGTTGCGCACGGCGCCGATGTCGTCGGCCGCGGAGAGGGCGAGGCCGTTGGGCCAGCCCGCGGCGCGGGTCTCGGACAGCAGCGTGAGGCCGCTGCCGTCGGGGAGGTGGACGTCGGCCACGCAGATGTCGCGGGGGTTGCCGACGCGGGGACGGGCCTCAGCGATGGACGACGCCTCGATGACGTCACGTACTCCGAGGGCCCACAGGTGGCGGGTGACGGTGGAGCGGACGCGCGGGTCGGCAACCACGACCATGGCGGTCGGCTTGTTCGGGCGGTAGGCGACCAGGCTTGCGGGCTGCTCGAGGAGAACGGACACACGGCCTCCTGGGGAGATGCGGGACGGAGCCGGCTCGGGGAAGAAGCCGGGGGCGAACCCGTGCGGTGAAGGGGTCAATGACTCCTTCGGCAGCTCGGGCGCCTGCCTTTAGGGAAAGATCACGATTTGGTGAGTAACAATTCGGGCAATTCGGACGCGTGATCGATCATCCTACGAGTGAGCCTCCGTCCGGGCGATCCCGGAGGTGCCGCTAGGGCTGCTGCGGACCCCTGCGCTGGGGCAGCGAGACGACCCCCGCACCCGAGATCGTCCCCGCCCCCGGATCGGGCGCGGTCGGCGGCAGACCCGCGATCTGACAGAGCAGATCGCACCAGGCCGTCAGGTGCGCCGCGGTGTCCGGCACGCCCCCCAGGCCCTCCTGCGGCGTCCATGAGGCCCGGATCTCGATCTGGGTCGCGGGACGGCGCTCGGCGAGCCCGCCGAAGTAGTGCGAGCCCGCCTGGGTGACCGTACCGCTCGCCTCTCCGTACGGCAGACCGCGCGCCTCCAGCGCACCGGTCAGCCAGGACCAGCAGACCTCCGGCAGCAGCGGGTCCGACGCCATCTCCGGCTCCAGCTCCGCCCGTACCAGCGTCACCAGCCGGAAGGTGCCCTTCCAGGCGTCGTGCCCGTCCGGGTCGTGCAGCAGGACGAGCCGGCCGTCGGCCAGATCCTCCTCGCCGTCCACGACCGCCGCCTCCAGCGCGTACGAGTACGGAGCGAGCCGCTGCGGCGGCCGGGTCGGATCGAGCTCGATCTCCGGCCGCAGCCGGGCCGAACGCAGTGCCTCGACCGCCCGCCGGAAAGCGGGCGGCACCGGGTTCGTCTCCGTTGTGCCCGCCGTGTCGCCCGCCTGTTCGTCGCCGTCGGAATGATCGGAAGAATGTCCCTGAGCCGCAGCCATGCGGGGAAGAGTAGGCGGAATGGGGGCCTCGCGCAGGGAGGGACACCCGGCCCGGACGAGCGGCTTCCCGCCACATGCGAAGATTCTGGGCGTGAGTGCCAATGACAGCCCCGTGGGCCAGCAGACGAAGCACCAGCCGCAGACGTACGACTCCGCGTTCCTCAAGGCGTGCCGGCGCGAGGCCGTGCCGCACACGCCCGTCTGGTTCATGCGGCAGGCGGGCCGCTCGCTGCCCGAGTACCTGAAGGTCCGCGAGGGCATTCCGATGCTCGAGTCCTGCATGCGGCCCGAGCTGGTCACCGAGATCACGCTGCAGCCCGTGCGCCGCCACAAGGTGGACGCGGCGATCTACTTCAGCGACATCGTCGTCCCGCTCAAGGCCATCGGCATCGACCTCGACATCAAGCCGGGCGTCGGCCCGGTCGTCGCCGACCCGATCCGCACCCGTGCCGACCTGGACCGGCTGCGCGACCTGACCCCCGAGGACGTCCACTACGTCACCGAGGCCATCGGGATGCTCACCGGCGAGCTGGGCTCCACGCCCCTCATCGGATTCGCCGGCGCGCCTTTCACCCTCGCGAGCTACCTCGTGGAGGGCGGCCCGTCCCGCAGCCACGAGCACACCAAGGCGCTGATGTACGGCGACCCGCAGCTCTGGGCCGATCTGCTCGACCGCCTCGCCGAGATCACCTCGGCCTTCCTCAAGGTCCAGATCGAGGCCGGCGCCTCCGCCGTCCAGCTCTTCGACTCCTGGGTCGGAGCCCTCGCCCCCGCCGACTACCGGCGCTCGGTGATGCCCGCCTCCGTGAAGGTCTTCGACGCGGTCGCCTCGTACGGCGTCCCGCGGATCCACTTCGGCGTCGGTACGGGTGAGCTGCTCGGCCTCATGGGCGAGGCGGGCGCGGACGTCGTCGGCGTCGACTGGCGCGTCCCGATGGACGAGGCCGCCCGCCGCGTCGGCCCCGGCAAGGCGCTCCAGGGCAACCTGGACCCGGCCGTGCTGTTCGCCTCCACCGAGGTCGTCGAGGCGAAGACGGACGAGGTCCTCGCCGCCGCCGAGGGCCTGGAGGGCCATGTCTTCAACCTGGGCCACGGCGTCATGCCGGCGATGGACCCGGACGCCCTGACGCGCCTGGTGGAGTACGTCCACACCAGGACGGCCGTCTGAGCCGACGCCTTCGGGTGAAAGCGCCGTCGCTCCCCGCCGGGGAACGACGGCGCCGCCGTCGGCGCTCGGCTCAGCCCGCCGCGCGCACCGCCGCCATCGCCTTGCGCGCCGCGATCAGCACCGGATCCCACACCGGCGAGAACGGCGGCGCGTACCCCAGGTCCAGGGCCGTCATCTGCTCCACCGTCATCCCGGCCGTCAAGGCCACCGCCGCGATGTCGACCCGCTTCGCCGCGCCCTCACGGCCCACGATCTGCACCCCGAGCAGCCGGCCCGTACGCCGCTCCGCGAGCATCTTCACCGTCATCGGCGCCGCCCCCGGGTAGTAGCCCGCCCGGCTGGTCGACTCGATCGTCACCGTCACGTACCGCAGTCCGACCGCGCGGGCGTCCTTCTCCCGCAGACCGGTGCGCGCGATCTCCAGGTCGCAGACCTTCGACACCGCCGTGCCGACCACACCCGGGAACGTGGCGTAGCCGCCGCCCACGTTCGAGCCGATGACCTGCCCGTGCTTGTTGGCATGGGTCCCCAGCGCGATGTGCCGCTCACGGCCCGAGACCAGGTCGAGCACCTCGACACAGTCGCCGCCCGCCCAGATGTTCTCGTGCCCCCGTACCCGCATCGCGAGATCGGTGAGCAGACCGCCGTACGTCCCGAGCGGCAGCCCGGCCGCCCCGGCCAGGGTCGTCTCCGGGACCACGCCCATCCCGAGGACCACCACGTCCGCCGGATACTCGGCGTCCTCCGTCGCCACCGCCCGGACCCGGCCTCCCCCGAGCTCTCGGCCGCGCTCGGGCAGGGAGGTGCCCCCACCGCCCGTGAGGATCTTCGTGACCGCCGAGGAGCCGACCGTCCTGATGCCGAGGCTGTCCATCACCCGGTGGACCAGGCGCCCCATGTCCGGGTCGAGCGTCGCCATCGGCTGCTCGCCCCGGTTGAGCACCGTCACCTCGTAGCCCCGGTTCAGCAACGCCTCGGCCATCTCCACGCCGATGTATCCGGCGCCCACGACCACCGCGCGCCGGCCCTCCGTACGCTCCAGCGAGTCGAGCAGCGCCTGCCCGTCGTCCAGCGTCTGCACCCCATGCACCCCCGGGGCGTCGATCCCCGGCAGCCGCGGCCGCAGCGGCCGCGCGCCGGTCGCGACCACCAGCTTGTCGAAGCCCGTCCACGCCTCCGTGCCGGACTCCAGGTCCCGCGTGCGCACCCGCTGCCCCGGCACGTCCAGCTCGGTCACCTCGGTCCGCATCCGCAGATCGATGTCGCGCGCCCGATGCTCCTCCGGGGTGCGCGCGATCAGCTCGTCGCGCTCCTCGACATCGCCGCCGACCCAGTACGGGATGCCGCAGGCCGAGTACGAGGTGAAGTGACCGCGCTCGAAGGCGACGATCTCCAGCTCCCCGGGCGTCTTGAGCCTGCGTGCCTGCGATGCGGCGGACATGCCCGCCGCATCGCCGCCGATGACCACCAGTCGTTCGCTCATACGAACACGCTACGTCGGCCCGGTGGTTCAGTCCGTGGATGTGTCGGTTCCCTTCGCCGCCGCCGCGGTCTCCGCGGAGCCCGTCGTCTCCGCGGGGCCCGTCGGCCCGGCGGTCGCACGACGCGCCCGCCGCGGCCGGACGAGCGTCCGCCACACCAGGTACAGGGCGAGGGCGATGGCCAGCCACGGCGCGACCGCCGCCAGCACGATCACGACCCAGGCGAGCGCCGTCACGAGTGCGTTCCAGCCCCCGGACAGGGCCTCCAGGAAGCCCGGACGGTCCTCCGACTCCTGGGCCCCCGGCCCCTCCTTCTCGGACAGTGCGAGGGTGATCGTCGCCAGCGTCGTACGGTCCTTCAGCGATGCCTGCTGAGCCAGCAGCGACTCCAGATCCGCCTGACGACGGCTCAGCTCACCCTCCAGGGTGACCACATCGCTCAGCTTCTCCGCCCGGTTCATCAGCGCGCGCACCCGGTCGACGCTCGCCCGCTGGGTGGCGATCCGGCTCTCGACGTCCACCACCTGCTCGGTGACGTCCTTCGCGTCCGCCTTCCGGGACAGCAGCCGCCCCGTGCCCGCGAGCTCCTTGAGCACCGACTCGTACGAGCCCTGCGGCACCCGCAGCACGATCCGCGAGGTCAGGTGCGTGTCGTCGATCCGCTCGGTCGACTCGTTCGCGACCTGGCCGCCCGCGCCCTCGGTGACCCGGCGGGCGGTGGCCAGCGCCTCGGACGCGTCCTCGACCTCCACAGCCAGCTCGGCGGTACGGATGACGTGCTGCTGCCGGGGCGCGGGGGCGGCGGGCTTCTGCGTGTCCGTGGCCGCCCCCTCGTCCGCCTGGTAGCCCCGGTCGGCCGCGCCCTGGGCGCCCTCGGCGGGCTGCGCCGCGCTCTGCTCCTTGCTGTCCGCGGACCTGTCGGAAGCGCCCCCGGCGCAGCCGGTCAGCGCCAGCGAGACCGCGACCAACGCCACGGCCGCACCGCGCACACCTCGTGCTCTTCGTGCCCCTCGCACTCCGCGCATGGGATCCCCCCTGGGGTGGTGGTGAGTGTTGCCGGTTCGACGTAGGAGGAGGGGGTGCGGGTTGCCCCCGGGCGGTAGCGAAGCGGTCACGTTCCGGCCTCGGAACGGGTTTTGAGAGAGTGGAGCCATGAACGCGCACGTAGTCGTAGTCGGAGGCGGCATCGCCGGCCTCGCCGCCGCCCACCGGCTGCTGTCCGCCGGAGCACGGGTGACGCTGCTCGAAGGCGGCGACCGGGTCGGCGGCAAGCTGCTCGCCGGGGAGATCGCCGGCGCCCCCGTCGACCTCGGGGCCGAGTCGCTGCTCGCCCGCCGCCCCGAGGCGGTGGCGCTCGCCCGCGCCGTCGGCCTCGCCGACCGGCTCACGCCGCCCGCCACGACCACCGCGTCCGTGTGGACCCGCGGGACACTGCGCCCGATGCCCAAGGGGCACGTCATGGGTGTCCCCGGAGACGCCGCCGCCCTCACCGACCTCCTCTCCGATGAGGGGCTGCGCCGGGTCGAGCGGGACCGCGAACTGCCCCCGGCCGAGATCGGCGAGGACATCGCCATCGGCGCGTACGTCGCCGACCGGATGGGCCACGAGGTCGTCGACCGCCTGGTGGAGCCGCTGCTCGGCGGGGTGTACGCGGGCGACGCCTACCGGATCTCGATGCGGGCCGCCGTCCCCGCGCTCTTCGCCGCCGCCCGCACCCACGCCACGCTCACCGACGCGGTCCACGCCGTCCAGCGGGCGGGCGCCGCGACCCCGTCGGACGCGGCGGGCGCGGCCACCGGCCTCGGCGGCTCCGCGTTCATGGGCATCGAGGGCGGCATCGGCACCCTGCCCGACGCGGTCGCCGCGGCGATCAGCGCCGCGGGCGGCGAGATCCTCACGCTGGCCCCGGTGACCGAACTCCGCCGGATTCCGGCGGCGCCGGAATCCCCGGCCGCCGTCGGCGGACCCGGGCCCGCCACGCGGTGGCGCGTCGTCGTCGGGGGGCGGACCGTCGTCGCCGACGCGGTCGTCCTCGCCACCCCCGCCTGGGCCACCGCCGAGCTGCTCGGCCACGAGGCGCCCCGGGCCGCCGACGAGCTGGGAGCCGTCGAGTACGCCTCCATGGCCCTCGTCACCCTCGCCTTCCGCCGCTCCGACGTCCAGGGCCTGCCCGGGTCCGGGTTCCTCGTGCCACCCGTCGACGGGCACACCATCAAGGCGTCCACCTTCTCCAGCCAGAAGTGGCAGTGGGTCGCCGACTCCGCCCCCGACCTCTTCGTCCTCCGCACCTCCGTCGGCCGCTACGGCGAGGAGGAGCAGGTCCTCCGCGACGACACCGACCTCGTCGAGGCGTCGCTCAAGGACCTCGGCGCCGCCACCGGCCTGACCGCCCGCCCCGTCGCCACCACCGTCACCCGCTGGACCGGCGGCCTCCCGCAGTACCCGGTCGGCCACCTCGCCCGCGTCGCCCGCATCCGCGAGGCCGTCTCCGGCCTGCCCGGACTGCGCCTCGCCGGGGCCGTGTACGAGGGCGTCGGCATCCCCGCCTGCATCGCCTCCGGCCACCGCGCCGCCGACGAGATCGCCGACGAGATCATCGCCACGTCGGAAACCACCCACCCTGGTGCAGGGCACTGTCCGTGACGGGCGAGAATAGGCGTATGAGTGCGCCCGAAAAGATCCCGAACGCCGGTAAGAAGGCGAAGGACCTCAACGAGGTCATCCGCTACACCCTGTGGTCTGTGTTCAAGCTGCGCGACAACCTGCCCGAGGACCGCGCCGGCTACGCCGACGAGGTCCAGGAGCTGTTCGACCAGCTCGCCGCCAAGGACATCACCGTCCGCGGCACGTACGACCTCTCCGGTCTGCGCGCCGACGCGGACGTCATGATCTGGTGGCACGCCGAGACGAGCGACGAGCTCCAGGACGCGTACAACCTCTTCCGCCGCACCAAGCTGGGCCGCGCCCTCGAGCCGGTCTGGTCGAACATGGCGCTGCACCGCCCCGCCGAGTTCAACAAGTCGCACATCCCGGCCTTCCTGGCCGACGAGACGCCCCGCGACTACGTGAGCGTCTACCCCTTCGTGCGCTCCTACGACTGGTACCTGCTGCCGGACGAGGACCGCCGCCGGATGCTCGCGGACCACGGCAAGATGGCCCGCGGTTTCCCCGACGTCCGCGCCAACACGGTCGCCTCGTTCTCGCTCGGCGACTACGAGTGGATCCTCGCCTTCGAGGCCGACGAGCTGCATCGCATCGTCGACCTCATGCGCCACCTGCGCGCCTCCGAGGCGCGGATGCACGTCCGCGAGGAGGTCCCGTTCTACACCGGCCGCCGTCGCTCCGTGGCGGACCTGGTGGCGGGCCTGGCCTGACGGCCCCTACGAACTCGGTGACAGCCCGGCGACCGGTCGGGCCGTCACCCCTCGACCCGGAAGATCAGACGGCGGACGGAGTTCCGCACGCCGCTCCAGCGACACCGGGTCCGGCTCCGGGTGCGGCGCGCACGATGCGCGCCGCACCGGCGTCCTTCCGGGCACCGCCCCGGTCAGGAGATACGTCTCCAGATACCCGTTGACGCAGGCGTTCGGGCCACCCCCGATGCCGTGCGTTCCGGCGTCCCGCTCGGTCACCAGGGCGGACCCCCACAGCCTGCGCTGCAGTTCGAGCGCCCCCGCGTACGGGGTGGCCGCGTCCCGCTCGGCGGCCAGGATCAGCACCGGCGGCAGCACACCCGGACCGGTCCGCACGTCCAGCGGCTTGCTCCGCGGCGCCTTCCAGTACGCGCACGGCAGGTTCAGCCACGCGTTGTCCCAGGTCTCGAACGGGGCGAGCTTCGCGAGCCGGGTGTTGTCCCGGTCCCAGACGGCGAAGTCCTCCGGCCAGGGAGCGTCGTTGCACTCCACCGCCGTGTAGACGGCCCTTCCGTTCCCGTCGTCGGGGGACGGCTCCCGCGCCGGGGCGGCCTGCTCGATCAAGGGCTTCGGATCACCCTTCAGATACCGCGACAGCGCCGTCGCCCGCAGCGCCCAGAAACCGTCGTGGTAGCCCACGTCGAGCATGGCCGCATGCAGCTGCCCCTGGCCGACCTTCCCTCCCGCCGGGCTCGCCGCGAGTTCGACGCGGACCTTCTCGTAGCTCGCCCGGACCGCCTGCGCCGTGGTGCCGAGGCCGTACACCTTGTCGTGCTCGGCGACCCAGGTACGGAAGTCGGCCCAGCGGCGCTCGAACGCCGGTGACTGGTCGAGGTTGTTGACGTACCAGATCTGGCGCGGCGCCGGGTTGACGGGCGCGTCGAAGACCATCCGGCGTACCCGGTGCGGGAAGAGCGTCGCGTACAACGCGCCGAAGTACGTGCCGTACGAGGCGCCCATGTACGTCAGCTTCGGCTCGCCGAGCGCCGCGCGCAGCACCTCCAGGTCACGGGCGTTGTTGAGCGAGTGGTAGTGGCGCAGGGACGGGCCGGTGCGGGTGGCACAGCCCTGGGCGTACGTCTTCGCGCGGGCGATCCGCTCCCGCTTGAAGACCTCCGAAGGGTGCGTCGGCGCCGGCGTGGGGCCCGTGGCGCGGTCGGCGGGGTCCTGGCAGGACACCGGAGCCGACCGGCCGACTCCGCGCGGGGCGTAGCCGACCAGGTCGTAGGCGGCGGAGATCCGCTTCCAGGCGGGGAGTTCCGCGGTCAGCGGGAAGTACGTGGAGGAGGCGCCGGGGCCGCCCGGGTTGTAGACGAGCGCGCCCTGGCGGTCGGCGGCCGGGCCCGAGGCCTCGACCCGGCTCACCGTGAGCGGGATCGAGGCCCCGTCCGGGTCCGCGTAGTCGAGGGGGACCCGGACGGTGCCGCACGTGACGTGCGGCGGCAGCTTCTCCTCCACCGGGCAGGTGGTGAAACGGATGCCCTCGACCGCGGCGCGGCGGGCCGCGAGCAGGGTGCCGCGCGCCTCGGAGGGCGGGGCGTCGAGGGCCCGGCCGGGCGGGGTGGCGAGGGAGGTCAGCACGAGCGAGCCGACGACTCCGGACAGCACGAGGGCTTTCACGTCGGGATCGTCGGCACGCGTTGTGCGTCTTGTAAAGGACCTTCCGGGGGTGTCGGGAGCGACAACCCGGTCAGCCGCTGGAGCTTCCGCAGCTGGAACCGCTGCTGCTGGAGCTGCCGCAGCTGGATCCCCCGCCGCTGGAGCTGCCGCAGCTCGAACCGCCACCGCCGGAGCTTCCGCAGCCGGAACCGCCGCCACCGCCCCCGCTCGAGCAGGCGCTCGCTGAACAACCCCCGCTGCCGACACCGCTGTCGACCCCGCCTCCCGTTCCACCGGGAGCTCCGCCGCAGCCGCCCGGACTGCCGGGGGTGCCCGCGCACCAGTGCAGGGCCGCGAGCGTCAACGCGTCCGTGCCGGCGGTGCTGGATCCGGCGCTGTGCGTCGGGGCCGGCCGGGGCATCCGCGCCGCCGCGATCAGCTGGGTCCGCAGCTCCGTGTCGGGTACGCCGCGCAGTCCGCGCAGCCCGACCTGGTGCGCGGCGTCGGGGAAGTAGACATGGGCGGCCCGGTACTCGGCGGCGGCGCGGCGACCGGCCAGGGTCGTCCGACCGGCGTTGTACGCGCCGCAGACGAGGGCGACGACCATGCCCGCGAAGAGGACGGGCACGACCTTGAAGACGAACGGCACCTCGAACGGATCGCGTGCGACGCCCACGGACAGGGCGATCGAGACGACGAGGAGCGCGAACGAGCCGAGGCCGAGGGCCAGGCACGCCCGCTTGCCGGCGCGCCGGGCCTCCGGGGCCACCATCAGACCGCGCGCGGCCAGGGCGTCGCCGATCTCCTGGACGGCGGGGCTGCGCATCACCGCGAGGCGCAGCTCGTGCAGGGCGCCGCTGGGGGCGGCCGCGAGCTGCTCCATGACGGCGCGGCCGACATGGTCCCGGGCCCGCAGGTCGGGGCGGAGCACGACGACGAGGCCGGGACCGCCGACGCCGATCAGCCCCTCGGAGTGCAGGGCCGCCAGGGTCGTGTCCACGACGCGGGGCGGGCCGCCGAGAAGGAAGGCGGCCTCGGCGAGGTCGTGGACGGAGCCGCCGTGGTCGGCGCGGGCGGCGCGGAGGCGGGCGATCGTCATGCCGAGGGCGACGAGGACGGCGGCCCAGATGATCAGGGCGAGGAGGTTCATGCGGCCCTCACTTTCGTACGAGCGTGGCGCGGGCGGCGCGGATCAGCCGGGTCGCCCGGCCGGGCGGACGCGTGTCGGTGCGGTCCTGCCACCACCGGGTGAGCCGGCGACGGGCGTCCGGGTCCTCGGGGCGGCCGGCGACGAGCAGGTTCTCGACGAAGGCGAGGGCGTCGCGGCGGTAGCCGCCGGACATGGGGCGGGTCCTGGCGTACGCGAAGAACGCGCGGCGGTAGCCGTCACCGAGGATCTCGGGCAGCTCGGGCGCGATCTTGGCGATCACGTCGGCCCGCTTCCCGACGAGGGCGCGACTCTGCACGACGAGCCGTCGTGTGTCGAACCCCTCGGGCGCGGGAGTCCCCGCGACCAGCGCGGACAACAGCGCGGCCTGCGCCACGGCAACCCGCCCACGAGCCCGCTCGGGATGCGCCCCCGCGGCCGCCGACTGCGCCGGCACGCCGAGGGACTCGGCGCCGGCATGGCCGCGCTCGCGCCCGCCCGCCGTCCGCCCGGGCCGAGGCATCGCCCCGCCGGAGACGCGGGCCCCCGCGCCTATGAGCAGCGGCCGCTCGACACCGACGACCCCGGCCCCAACGCCCAAGCCCTCCGCCCCGGCCCCGGCGGACGCCGCCGTCCGGGCGTCGGCGGAAGCCGTTCCCGCGTCGGCGGGTGTCGTGTGCGACCTGCCCGCCGTCATGGTCAGTCGCTCACGGATCTTCGTCAGTTCCGACGAGAGTTCCTCCGTGGGCGGGAAGTGGTCGTCCCGTTCCAGCAGGACTCCCGGTGGGGAGATCCTCGACGCCAGGTCCGAGAGGATGTCGAGGACCGGCTCGGGGACAGGGTGGGCGTGGGTGTCGTGCCAGACGCCGTCGCGTTCGAGGCCGCCCGCGACATGGACGTACGCGATCGCCTCGACCGGGAGTTCGGCGAGGGCCTTCGACGGGCACTCGCCGCGGTTGACGTGGTTCGTGTGGAGGTTCGCGACGTCGATCAGGAGCCGTACCCCCGTACGCTCCACCAGCTCCGCCAGGAACCGGCCCTCCGTCAGCTCCTCGCCCGGCCAGGAGATCAGCGCGGCGATGTTCTCCAGCGCCAGCGGCACCGGCAGCGCGTCCTGCGCGATCCGGACGTTCTCGCAGAGCACGTCCAGCGCGTCCCAGGTCCGCGGCACCGGCAGCAGGTGCCCCGCCTCCAGGGGCGGCGTCGCCGTCAGCGCGCCTCCGGCCCGTACGAACGCGATGTGCTCCGTCACCAGCGGCGCCCCCAGAGCCTCCGCCTTGGCCGCCAGCTCCGCCAGCCGCCCCGCGTCCGGCCGGTCCGCACCGCCGAGGCCCAGGGAGACCCCGTGCGGCACGACCGTGACCCCGCGTGCCCGCAGCCGCTTCAGCGAGTCGGGGAGGTGGCCGGCGCACACGTTCTCCGCGACGACCTCCACCCAGTCGATGCCGGGCAGCGCCTCGACGGCGTCCGCGATCTCCGGCCGCCAGCCGATCCCGATCCCGAGCGCCGTGCGGAGTGCCGAGTCGAGCCCCGCGCCGGGCGTCGTGCCGAATGCCGTGCCGGTCTCCGTGCCGTGTTCCTTCATGTCCCCCTCCTTCGGTCCCCCAGCTGATGGCCCGGCCGGAGACGTTCGAATCCAGTCGGAGGGACGTTCAGAGGTTGATTTGAGGTTCCGGCGGCCCTACGGCTCCGAATGCGGCGTCACGATCCCCGCCTCCGGCGCCGGGCGCGAGGTGAACGACTGGTCCGTCCCCGACGGGACCGCCGGCGAGGGCACGGCCGGCGACTGCACGACCGGCGGACCGGTCGGCGGCGAGGTCTTCCGCCCCGCCGCCTCGTTCGCCAGCGCGTCGTGGTCGACCATCCCGGTCGCCTCCAGCATGGTGATGTGGTCGAGCACCGTCTGGTTCGCGTCGCTCGCCAGCTGCCGGATCAGCGCGTTGCGCGTGGTGTGCCGGACCTCGGCGACCAGCGCGAACACCTTTCCGTGCGCGTTGCGCAGGAGGTTCGCGAACTTGCGCTCGTACTCCTCCCCACGCGCCGCCGTCAGCTCCCGCAGCCATCCCTGCTGCTGCTCGGTCGGCTGGTTCGGCAGCTCGACGCCGAGCTTGGCGGCCACGTCCCGGGCCCGTCGGTCCAGGTCCGTGTGGCCCACGACGAGGTGGTCGCCGCACTCCACCATCGCCCGGCTCGGGGCGCGTTCGATGGCCTGCTGGCCGGCCGGGAGCTCCCAGAGGCCGGCCAGCCTCACCTTGACCAGGAAGTCCCGGTCCGTGGCGGACAGCGGCCCCCACTGGGTGGCCACGCTCGACGCGTTCAGATTCGCCTGGCCGGTTCCGGAGCGGTCGGCATAGGACCAGACGGGGAAGGCGAGCGCGCCGACCGTGGCGACGAGCGCCGCGATGATGAGGGCCGTCCCGTTGACGCGTAGCGACAAGGTGTCTCCCGTACGTTCGAAATTTCGGTCACCGCAGATTGAATTGGTAAGGAGGCTTCCGTTCAACCCACTTAGCGGTATCGGGAGATACGTACTACGGGACGGGCGCGTTCAGTCGCCGTTCGAAAGGAGCACGGGGAACTCGGACACGACCGTGCACGAACCGGGCGCGATCTCCGTGAATCCGGCGTCCCGCACCACCGGCAGACCGCTCGTCGTCAGCTCCGCCCAGCGCGCCGGATCGGCCGTCCGCACGGCCAGCGGGAAGCCGGCCTCGCGCCACGCCTTGCGGTCCGCCTCCGCCATCTCCCACCACGCCAGCTGCGCCCCGTGCCCCGCCTGGGCCATGGCCTTGCCCGCGGACATGTCCAGATCCGGGTTGAGCCACAGCACCGCCGCTCCGGGCCGCGGCGCTCCGGGCGCGGCCGGGTCCTCCAGGTCGGTGCCCGACACCTGGAGTTTGGCCAGTTCCTTCGGCCAGCCGTCCAGCGGGACCGGCGGGAACACCCGTACCTCCGCGGCCTCACCCGTCACCGTGATCCCCGGGAGCGCCTCCGCGCGCCTCCACTCGGAGCCGCGCGCCCGGCGCACCACCTTGCGGATCCGGGCGTCCTGCCAGTCGGTCATGGCCTGCGCCCACTCGCCGTCGCCGTGCGCGCGCTCGTCGGCGAGGATCGTCAGGACGGCGCGAGCGGCCGTCTCCAGGGCGTCGGTACGGGCCGGGGGCTCGGCCTTCTCGATCCGCACCACCAGCGGGAGGACGAACTGGGGCTTCTCATCGCGGACGTCGGTTTCGTTGCTGCTCACCCGGCAAGTCTGCCACCGCTGGCAGGAGGCACTTCTTGTAGGAACAGGAGGTTCCGGGACAGGATGCCCCTCATGAAGAGTGATCTTTTTGCCAGCGAACACCTTGCCGAGACCGCGACGTTCCCCGGCATGAGCCTGCAGAACGCCAAGTGCGTCAAGTACGCCGTCAACGGAGAGATGCAGGCGCGTCAGGGCTCGATGATCGCCTTCCGCGGCGACCTCCAGTTCGAGCGCAAGGGCCAGGGCATCGGCGGCATGCTCAAGCGCGCCGTCACCGGCGAGGGCCTGGCGCTGATGTCCGTCCGTGGCCAGGGCGAGGCCTGGTTCGCGCACGAGGCGCAGAACTGTTTCATCGTCGAGGTCGAGCAGAACGACGCGCTCAGCGTGAACGGCCGCAACGTCCTCTGCTTCGACTCCACCCTCAGCTACGAGATCAGGACGGTGAAGGGCGCCGGGATGACCGGCGGCGGCCTCTTCAACAGCGTCTTCACCGGCTACGGAAAGCTCGCCCTGATGTGCGAGGGCACACCGATCGTCATCCCGGTGACCACGCAGGCCCCGGTGTGCGTCGACACCGACGCCGTCGTCGGCTGGAGCGAGCAGCTGCGCACCTCGCTGCACCGCTCGCAGTCCGTCGGGTCGATGATCCGCGGCGGTTCGGGCGAGGCGGTCCAGCTGAGGCTGGACGGCGAGGGCTTCGTCATCGTCCGGCCGAGCGAGCTGACCCCGCAGAAGACGTCGAACTGAACCTGGAACGGGTGGGGCGCCGTTACGGCCTGCGCGGACCGTGGGTGCTGCGCGAGGTCGGCCTCGCCCTGCCCGCCGCCGCGCTCGTCCGGATCACCGGCACCAACGGCACCGGAAAGTCGACGCTGCTCCGGCTCATCGCGGGCATCGACGCACCGACCGAGGGCCGGATCTCGGGACGGCCGCGGCGCACGGCGTACGTCCCCGAACGCTTCCCGGCCGCCCTGCCGTTCACCGCCAGCGGCGCCCTGGTACACCTCGGGCGCATTCAGGGGCTCGGCAGGGCGGACGCGGCCGCGAGGGCGGGGGAGTGGCTGGAGCGGTTCGGCGCGGGCCGCTTCGCGGACACCCCGCTGCACGAACTCTCCAAGGGCAGCAGTCAGAAGGTCGCCGTAGCCCAGGCTTTGCTCGCCGGTCCGGACCTCCTGGTCCTCGACGAGGCGTGGACCGGCCTCGACACGGGCGCGCGCCACGAGCTGGACCGCGCCGTCCGCGAGCGGGTCGCGGCGGGAGGGACGGTCGTCTTCGTCGACCACGACCCACGGCGGCTCGCGGGCGAGGCCGACGCCGAGTTCACGGTGGAGGAGGGACGGGTGCGGCCCGGGAGGACCCGACGCGACGGCGGGACGCGGACCCGCGTGCGGATCGTGGCGTCCGGCGGTCGCCCGCTCGCCGAGGGACTGCCGGGTTCCCCCTCCTACGAGCCCGGATCCGACGGCGCGACGACGGTGTACGCGGTCGACGCGGCGCACTCCGACGGGCTGCTCCGGGCCCTGCTCGACGCCTCCTGGCACATCCACCGGCTGAGCACCGAAAACATCCGGGCAGGACGGGCATGACCGCACTTCTGCGCTATCAGGCCGACCTGCTGCTGCGCTCCCAGCGCTGGCTCGCTCCCCTGCTGCTGTACGCGGTGTTCCTCGGCGTCGGTGTGCGGACCGGGGAGCCCGTGCTCGGCGCCCTCGGGTACACGGCCGCCCCGGTGCTCCCCGTCACGGCGTGGGTCGTGCGGATCTGCCTGAACCAGGAGCCGCCGGCCGTGCGGAACGTGGTGGCCGCCGCGGCAGGACGGGAACGCGCGCACCTGGCGGCGGTCCTGGCCGCCGTGGCCTGTGCGACGCTCCTGGGCGTCGTCGCCGTGCTCGGGGTGACGGCGGTGAGCGACCTCCGCCGGGTCGGCCCGTTCGAGGCGGGGAGCTCGGGGCTCCTCGCCACCGTGGTCTGCGTCCTGACGGGCGCCGCCGTGGGCGCCCTCACCACCCGGCCGCTCGTGCACTCCCGGGGCTGGTCGCTCGTCGCGCTCGTCCTCGGATCGCTTCTTGCGCTGGTGACCACCGGCTCACCGGCGCAGGCCGCGGTGCAGGCCATGATCACCGGCTCCCGGACGGCGAGCGTCACCATGCCGTGGCCCGCCCTCGCGGGCGCCCTGGCACTCGCCGCCGCGGCGGCGGCCGTGAGCACCAAGGCCACGGCGCGGCGGGAGTGAGTACCCTCGACGGCATGGACGAGGACACGTCGTACTGCGCGCCCGCCGAGGTGAAGGCGGCGGCGGCTCCGGCCGCCGAGGGGCCGTACGCCGAGTGCGTGCTGTGCCGGAAGCCGACCGAGTACCCCGAGTCGACCCGGGGGATCACCCTCTGCCCGGTCTGCGAATGGCAGGAGGCCCAGCGAGCGGCCTGCTCCGGCTAGACCGGTGACGCGACGTCACACCCGCGTCGGAGCGCGCCACCACGCGGGCGACGTCGCGGTCTAGGCGGCCCGCTCCGCCATCAGCTCGGAGACCTTCACGAAGCGGTAGCCCCTGGCCCGCAGCTCCGGGACGATCCGGCGGATCGCCTGCTCCGTGACGGGCGCGGCGCTGCGGGTGCAGTGCATGACCACGAGTGAGCCGGGCTTCACCCCGTCGAGGACCTGCCGGGCCACCGCGTCGCCGTCCTCGGCGAAGGCGTCGCCGCTGACCACGTCCCACTGCACCGCCGTGACCTTCGCGGGGGCGAGCGCGCGCAGCGCGTCGTCGTCGTAGCAGCCGCCGGGGAAGCGGAAGTACGGCACCACGTTGCGCGCCCCGGCCTTGCGGAACGCCTCGAACGCGCGCCGTACGTCCTTGGCCATGTCCCGCTCCGCCACCGTCGGCAGGCCGTAGCAGGGCGAGGCGAAGGCGTAGTGGCTGTACGAATGGTTGGCGATCTCGAAGCGGGGGTCGGTGCCGATGGAGCGGGCCTGGTCCGGGTACTCCTCGGCCCAGCGGCCGGTCATGAAGACCGTCGAGTCGACCTTGAGCCGCCGCAGCGTCGCGATCAGCCCGGGGTTGTCGAAGCGCTCCCCGTCGGCCGCGCGCGGTCCCTGGTCGGCCGTCATGTCGGCGTCGAAGGTGAGCGCGACGACCTTGTCCTCGCCTTTGGGGGCCCGCTCGAAGACCGGCGTGAGCCCCTCGGGGCCGGGCGCCATGGTGGGCGGCGCCTTGCGCACGGTCGCCGGGCCGGCCGCGGCGCTCGCGCTCGGCGCCTTTGCCACCGGCGTGCGCGGCGCGGTGGACGGGGCGTCAGGAGCCGTCGTCGTGTCGGCCGTGCCCCCGCCACAGCCGACGAGAACGGCGCCCAGCAGAGCGAGCGCCGACATTCTTCGTACAGAAATGGTCACTCACGGAAACTAACCGATCAGGAAGCGAGCAGCTGCCTGCGGCACTCGGCCACGTCGAAGTCGCCCGGCGGGTACCGCGGATCCAGCGCCTCCAGGTGCTCCAGGAGCAGCGTGCTGATCGCCCAGTTCCTGTACCACTTGCGGTCGGCCGGGACGAGGTACCACGGCGCCTCCGGTGTCGAGCAGCGCTCCAGCGCCAGTGCGTACGCCTCCTGGTACGCGGGCCACAGCGCCCGCTCCTCGATGTCGCCGGCGTTGAACTTCCAGTGCTTGTCCGGGTTGTCGAGCCGCTCCAGGAGCCGCGCGCGCTGCTCCTCGTACGAGATGTGCAGGAAGACCTTGACGATCGTGACGCCGTCGTCCGCCAGGGACTCCTCCCAGCGGTTGATCTGGCCGTAGCGGCGGCCGAGGTCGCGGCGGGGCACCAGGTCGCGGACGCGCGCGATGAGCACGTCCTCGTAGTGCGAGCGGTCGAAGATGCCGATCTCGCCCGGCACCGGCAGGGCCCGATTGATCCGCCAGAGGAAGGGATGGCCCCGCTCCTCCGTCGTGGGCGCCTTGAAGGCCCGGATCCGGCAGCCGGACGGGTTGAAGTAGCCGATCACATGTTTGACCGTGCCGCCCTTGCCGCTGGTGTCCATGCCCTGGAGGACGAGCAGCAGCCGACGGCGGTCGCCGGCCGTGCTCGCCGCGTAGAGGCGCTCCTGGAGCTCGGCGAGGCGCGGGGCCAGACGGGTCGTGGCCTCGATCCCGGCCGCCTTCCCGGCCGGGCCGGCCGGGATCTTCGAGGCGGAGTACGAAGAGAGGTCCACCGGCTTCCCGACGGGCAGGCGCAGCAGCTCCCGCAGGACCGCGGACCGCACCGGCGGGGTCCGCGGCCGCTTCTTCCCGGATCCCTCGGCCGCCTTCCCGCCCTTCTTGCCGTCCTTCTTCTCTTCCTTCTTCGCCATCTGCGCCCCTTCGGGTCCGTCGCTCGCCTTCTCCCGATCCTGCGACGGAATCGACGGACCCGCGAACGGTGCGGCCGAGGACCTACCTCAGCACCACGGGCCCGTCACCGCGAACGTCGTCCCGGGGGTGTAGCAGTTGACGTACATCGTCCGCCCGTCCGGCGAGAACGTGACGCCCGCGAACTCGCCCCACTCCGGGGCCTCCGGGGTCCCGATGTTCTGGGCGCCCCGAGCGACCGCGTACACCTCGCCCTTCCGGCTCACGCCGTAGACGTGCTGGCCGCCTTCGCCGTCCTCGCTGACCATCAGACCGCCGCTCGGGGCGAGACAGATGTTGTCCGGCGACTCGCCCGGCAGCTGGATGTCGGTGCTCGGGCCGAAGACGACGACGAGCGTGAGACGGCGCCGGTGGGGCTCGTACTTCCACACCTGGCCGAAGTGGGTGGCCGCCGAGCCGTCCTTGGCGCGGGCGAAGGACGAGACGAAGTACACGGCCCGCCCGCCCCAGTAGCAGCCCTCCAGCTTCTGCGCATGCGTGATGCCCTTCGGCCCGAAGTCCTGGAGCCGGATGGGCGTTTCGGCGGCCTGCGGATCCGGTACGGGGACCCATTCGACGCCGCCGAAGCTCGCTCCGGTCTCCTGGACCACGGAGAGGTCGGGCAGACCCGGCACACGCATCGCCTCCAGGGCCCCGCCCGCGCGCAGCGAGCCGTGGCCGCCCAGCGGCTTCTCCGGCAGGAAGCGGTAGAAGAGTCCGAAGGGCCGCTCGAAGGCGTCCTCCGTCTCGTACACGATCCCGCTGTGCGGGTCGACGGCGATCGCCTCGTGCTGGAAGCGGCCCATGGCGGTGAGGGGGACGGCTCCGGTGCGGTGCGGGTCGGCGCCGTCGACCTCGAAGATGAAGCCGTGGTCCTTGGTGTAGCCGTTGGTCCCGGCCCTGTCCTCGGTCTCCTCGCAGGTCAGCCACGTACCCCAAGGGGTGGGACCGCCGGCGCAGTTGACCGCGGTGCCGGCGATGGCGACGCGCTCGCCCAGGACGTCGCCGCGGCCGTCCAGCTCGATCGCCGTACAGCCGCCCTTGGCGGCGGGGTCGTACGTCAGGCCCTTCACGGTCGGGACGCCGATCCTGCCGGTGACCCGGTTCTCGTGGTTGCGGACCAGATGGACCCGGCCCCGGCGGCCGGCGAAGGCGGCCATGCCGTCGAAGTTGCTGGGGACGGGACCCTCACCGGAGCGGAGCGGGTCGCCCTGGCGGGAGAGGACCTTGTAGCGGAAGCCCTTGGGGAGGTCGAGGAGCCCGGCCGGGTCGGGGATCAGCGGGCCGTAGCCGGCGTGACCACGACCGGTCGCCGTACCGGCGAAGAGTTCGGAGAAGGCGCCCGCGAAGGCGATGCCGGCGACGGACGCGCCGGTGCGGGACAGGATCTGACGTCGTGTTGCGGACATGAGGCAACCCACTTTTCCTGTTGGCGGACAGGTGTGTGCTGTGACGTGTGACCCGCATGTGTGTATCACGCACTGTGGTGACAGGTGAACCATGCGGGCCACAACGGCCTCATGTGGCGTGAGCGGTCAGGCGAGTTCGGCGGTCAGCGTGATCGTCGTGCCCGTGAGCGCCTGGCTGACCGGGCAGTTCTTCTTGGCGTCCTCGGCGGCCGCCTTGAACTGCTCGGCGTCCAGGCCCGGGACCTCGCCGCGCACGGTCAGGTGGATGCCCGTGATGCCCTCGCCGGGCTGGAAGGTGACATCGGCCTTGGTCTCCAGTCGGGTGGGCGGGTTGCCCGCGCCGGCAAGGCCGTGGGACAGCGCCATCGAGAAGCAGGAGGAGTGCGCGGCGGCGATCAGCTCTTCCGGGCTGGTCTTGCCGTTCGGCTCCTCGGCGCGCGCCGGCCAGGAGACCTGGTACTCGCCGAGGCCGGAGGAGTCGAGGGTGACGACGCCCTTGCCCTTGAGGAGGTCGCCCTCCCAGACGGTGTGGGCGTGACGGACGGTGGCCATGGTGAATCCCTTTCGATCGGGTATGGCCCCCAACCTACTGCTCCACCAGACCCTTTGCGTCCCGTGCCAGGGCGGTGAGCCGGGAGATCGCCCGGAAGTACTTCTTCCGGTACCCGCCCTTCAACATCTCTTCACTGAACAGCCGGTCGAAGGGGAGCCCGGAGGCGAGCACCGGGACCTCACGGTCGTACAGCCGGTCGGCGAGGACCACGAGCCGCAGCGCGGTCGACTGGTCCGGGACCGCCTGGACGTCGGTGAGGCAGACCGCGGACAGTCCGTCGGTCAGCGCGCCGTACCGGCTGGGGTGGACCTTCGCCAGATGGTCGAGCAGGTGCGGGAAGTCGTCGAGCGAGGAGCCCGGCGTCGCGTACGCCGCTTTCGTCACCTGCTCCTCGGAGTACGGGGCGGGCGCCTCGGGCAGCCCGCGGTGACGGTAGTCCTCGCCGTCGATCCGCAGCGGCCGGAAGTGGGCGGACAGGCCCTGGATCTCGCGCAGGAAGTCGGCGGCGGCGAACCGGCCCTCGCCCAGCTTGCCCGGCAGGGTGTTGGAGGTGGCGGCCAGCGCCACGCCCGCCTCCACGAGCCGGCTGAGCAGGGAGGAGACGAGGACGGTGTCGCCCGGGTCGTCCAGCTCGAATTCGTCGATGCAGAGCAGCCGGTGTCCGCTGAGCGTCTGCACGGTCTGCTGGAAGCCCAGCGCGCCCACCAGGTTCGTCAGCTCCACGAACGTGCCGAAGGCCTTGAGCCCCGGCTCGGCGGGGGTGGCGTGCCAGAGGGAGGCGAGGAGGTGGGTCTTGCCGACGCCGTAGCCGCCGTCGAGGTAGATCCCGCGCGGGCCCGTGGGGGCGGCGGGCTTCTTGGCGAACCAGCGGCTGAGCGCCGGGCGCTTGCCGGCGCCGGTGGCGTGTGCGCCGCCGAGCCCCTCGGCGAAGGAGCTCAGGGCCTTGACCGCGTCCGTCTGGCTGGGCTGGTTCGGGTCCGGGATGTAGGTGTCGAAACGGACCGAGTCGAAGCGCGGCGGCGGGACCATCTCGGCGACGAGCCGGGCGGCGGGGACATGGGGCTCCCGGGCGCAGAGGGAGACCGGAGCGGCTTCGACGGAAGCGGCTTCGGTTATGGCACGGGAGGTGTGGGAGGCACGGGTCGACACAGTTCCCCACTCTAAGCGCCGTGTCAGACTGCGAGGATGCGACGCCTGCTCCCTGTGACGGACATGACAGCCGACGACGCCCTCGCCGGGGACCGGGAGTGGTCCCTCGACGAGCTGGCCGACTTCTACGCGTACCCGGAGCCGGTCCCGGACGGTGTCTGGCTGCGGGCCAACATGGTCTCCTCCCTCGACGGGGCCGGACAGCACGACGGCCGTTCCCAGCCCCTCTCCTCCGACTCCGACATGCGGATCTTCGGCACTCTGCGGGGCCTGGCCGACGTGATCGTGGTGGGGGCGCAGACCGTACGCCAGGAGGGGTACAGGCCGGCCCGCGCCCGGGACGCGTTCGCGGCCCGCAGGGCGGCCGCCGGGCAGGGGCCGGCGCCGGTGATCGCGGTGGTCAGCGCCTCCCTCGACCTGGACTTCTCGGCTCCGCTGTTCACCGAGCCGCTGGTGCCGACCCTGGTCCTCACCGGGGCCGCGGCGCCCCCCGACCGCGTGGACGCGGCCGCGAAGGCCGGCGCGGAGGTGGTGATCGCGGGCGACGGGCCCGGAGTGGAGCCGGACCGCGCGAAGGCGGCGCTCGTGGAGCGGGGGCTGCGGCGCCAGCTGACCGAGGGCGGGCCCCGGCTGCTCGGCCAGTTCGTGGCGGCGGGCGTGCTCGACGAGCTGTGCCTGACGGTGTCGCCGACCATGACGGCGGGCACCGCACAGCGGATCGCCGGAGGCCCGTCGGTGGACGTCCCGAAACGGTTCGCCGTGGCGTCGGTGCTGGAGGAGGCCGGGTTCCTTTTCACCCGCTACCGTCGGATCTGACAATCGGCGGAATTTGTCGTTCCGGTTAGCTTCCGCTGGGCACACTTACCCCCGTAGACCCCGTGCGGGCACGGGGAAGGATGGTTTCCGCAGAAGGGCTCCTGAGGTGTTCACAAGCGTTCTGATGATCGAGAAGCCCCTCACGTCCGTCGACGTGGAATTCGTCACCACCCTGCACGGCGAAGAGGCGGTGTCCTTCATCGTGCTGATGCAGCCCCGTGGTGACCAGGCCGATGTACTGCTGCGCGCCATCGACGACGTCGCCATGGGCGAGCTGAAGGAAGCGACCAAGGAGGGCGAGCAGCCGGAGGGCAAGGAGGCCCGAGTCCCCGCCGAGCAGGCCCTGGAGTACTCCCTCCAGGCCCTGCGGAACGCCGGCTGCGAGGCGGTCGGACAGGTGGTCGAGGACCACCCCCTCGACAAGATGAAGACCGTCGTCGACGAGTCGGACGCCGACGAGGTGATCGTCCTGACGGCCCCGCACTACGTGGAGGAGTTCTTCCACCGCGACTGGGCCTCGCGGGCCCGCCACAAGGTCGGCGTCCCGGTCCTGAAGCTGTTCGCGCACAGCGAGTGACGGGGGCGGTCCGGACGGCCCCGGGCGCGGTGCCCGAGGCCGTCCGGGCGAGCCACTAGGCTGGGGCCCTCCTGTACGTCGCACCCCGGGGAGAGATCCGCATGGCACCCGCCATCCCTGCCGCCATGGAACGGCCGCACTTCATCGGCATCGGCGGTGCCGGAATGTCGGGCATCGCGAAGATCCTCGCCCAGCGCGGGGCGAAGGTGGCCGGCAGCGACGCGAAGGAGTCCGCGACCGCCGAAGCGCTGCGCGCCCTCGGCGTCACCGTCCACATCGGCCACGCGGCCGCCCACCTCGCCGACGACGCCACCGCCGTCGTCGTCTCCAGCGCCATCCGCGCCGACAACCCCGAGCTGGCCCGCGCCGCCGAGCTCGACATCCCGGTCGTCCACCGCTCCGACGCCCTCGCCTCCCTGATGGACGGCCTGCGCGCGATCGCCGTCGCCGGTACTCATGGCAAGACCACGACCACCTCCATGCTGGCCGTCGCCCTCACCGAGCTCGGCCTGGACCCCTCGTACGCCATCGGCGGCGACCTCGCGGGTCCCGGCACCAACGCCCGTCACGGCGCGGGGGAGGTCTTCGTCGCCGAGGCCGACGAGAGCGACCGCAGCTTCCAGAAGTACGACCCCGAGGTCGCCATCGTCCTCAACGTGGAGCTGGACCACCACGCGAACTACGCGTCGATGGACGAGATCTACGAGTCCTTCGAGGCGTTCGCCGCCAAGATCCGCCCCGGCGGCACCCTGGTCGTCGGCGAGCACTCCGGCGCCCGCGAGCTGGCCGCCCGGGTCGCGCACCGTGAGGGCCTGGACATCGTCACGGTCGGCGAGGCCGAGAGCTCCGACGTGTGGATCCGCTCGATCGTGCCGAACGGCATGACCAGCGAGGTCGTGGTCGTCCTCGACGGCGTCGAGCACACCTTCACCGTCTCCGTCCCCGGCCGCCACTACGCCCACAACGCCGCCGCGGCCCTCGCCGCCGGCGCCCGCGTCGGCATCGACCCCGCCGAGCTGGCCCAGGCCCTCACCGCGTACACCGGAGTCGGCCGGCGCCTCCAGCTCAAGGGCGAGGCCGCGGGCGTCCAGGTCATCGACTCGTACGCGCACCACCCCACCGAGATGACCGCCGACCTGGAGGCCATGCGCGGCGCCGCCGGAGCCTCCCGCCTCCTGGTCGTCTTCCAGCCCCACCTCTTCTCCCGCACCCAGGAGCTGGGCAAGGAGATGGGCGACGCCCTCGCACTCGCCGACGCCTCCGTGGTCCTCGACATCTATCCGGCCCGCGAGGACCCGATCCCCGGCATCACCAGCGAGCTGATCATCACGGCGGCCCGCGCGGCCGACGCCGACGTGACGGCGGTGCACGACAAGGAGACCGTCCCGGAGGTGATCGCGGGAATGGCCAAGCCCGGTGATCTCGTTCTCACGATGGGCGCGGGCGACGTCACGGACCTCGGACCGCGGATCCTCGCCCACCTGTCGAAGTAGAGGGAGAGAGCTCATGTCGTACGACGTCGAGAAGCCGGACGAGCAGTGGCGTGCGGAGCTGACCCCGGCGGAGTACCAGGTACTGCGCCAGGCGGGCACCGAGCCCGCGTTCCGGGGTGAGTACACCGACACGACGACCAAGGGCGTCTACTCCTGCCGGGCCTGCGGCGCCGAGCTCTTCACCTCGACCGAGAAGTTCGAGTCGCACTGCGGCTGGCCGTCCTTCTACGACCCGAAGGACAGCGACGCCGTCGAACTGATCGCGGACCGCTCGCACGGCATGGTCCGCACCGAGGTGCGGTGCGCCCGCTGCGGCTCGCACCTGGGCCATGTCTTCGAGGGCGAGGGCTACCCGACGCCGACGGACCAGCGCTACTGCATCAACTCGATCTCACTGCGACTGACGCCGGTGGAGTCGGACGCGTAGCCTCGTCCGAGGCTCGCGAGTGCCCCTGGTCGACCACGGTCGGCCGGGGGCACGTTCGCATCGACTCGCGGTGAGCGCTCGGTGAACGGGCGGAGGGAGAGGGACCGTGACCCACGTCCATGTCGTCTACGCGCACCCGAGTGAGCGGAGCTTCACGCGTGAGGTGCTGGACGCGTTCACCGGGGGGCTCGTCGAGGGCGGACATACGTACACCGTCTCGGACCTCGACGCGATGGGGTTCCGATCGGAGCTCACGCGCGACGAGTACGAGCGTGAGTCCGGGGGCCGCGCCGACGCGGCCGTTCCCGACGACGTCGCCGCCGAGCACGCCAGGCTGGCGGCCGCCGACGTCTGGGTCTTCGTCTATCCGGTGTGGTGGGCCGACTGTCCCGCGCGGCTCAAGGGCTGGTTCGACCGGGTGTGGACCGTCGGGTTCGCGTACAAGCCGGCCGGAGTCGCGGTGGCGGGGAAGGCACTGGTGCTGTGCACGGCCGGGTACACCGTCGCCGAGCTCGACGCGTCCGGATGCCACGAGGCGATGAGGACCGTCATGCTCGCCGACCGGATCGGAGCGCGGGCGAAGACGAGCGAGTTCGTCGTCCTGGGTGGGTCGGCGACCCACCGGGAGCAGTGGGCCACCCTCAAGGACGAGCACCTCGCGCGGGCGGCGGAGCTGGCGCGGTCGCTCTGAGGCTCAGCGGTTCTTCGCGTCCTCGGAAGTCGCGGGGTGCGGCTCCTTGTCCGCTGTCCTCCGCGACCGGCGGGCGAGGTCGCCCACCGCGAGTGTCACGACGCCCGCCAGCAGGCCCCAGAACGTCGAGCCGATACCGAAGAGCGTGAGGCCGGACGCGGTGGCGAGCAGCGTGACCACGGCCGGCTCGCGGAGGCGTTCGTCCAGGAGGGCCGAGGTGAGCGAGCTGCCGATGGTGCCGAGGAGGCCGATGCCCGCGATGCCCAGGACCAGGGCCGGTGGCATCGCGGTGAGCAGCCAGCCGACCGTACCGCCGAAGAGCCCGACCAGCAGATAGAAGACGCCCGCCCAGACGCCCGCGACATAGCGCTTGCGCGGGTCGGGGTGGGCGGCCTCGCCGCTGCAGATCGCCGCCGTGATCGCGGCCAGGTTCAGACCGAAGCAACCGAAGGGGGCGAGGACGGTGTTGACCGTGCCCGTCCAGGTCAGGAGGGGCGAGACCGGCGTCGTATAGCCGGCGTTGCGCAGGACGGCCACCCCCGGCAGGTTCTGCGAGGCCATCGTCACCGCGAAGAGCGGCAGACCGACGCCGACGAGGACCTGCCAGCTGAACTCGGGTCGTACGAAGGACGGTTCGGCCAGCGTGAGCGCGAAGCCGTCCAGCTTCCAGGAACCCTGCCACGCCGTCGCCGCGATCCCGGCGACGAGCGCGGCGACGACCGCGTACCGGGGGAACCAGCGCCGGCCCACGAGATACGCCAGGAACATGGGAACGGCGATCAGACCGTCCCGCTCCATCTGCGTGAACAGCTCGGTGCCGAACTGGAGGAGCACCCCCGCGAGCAGCGCCGAGGCGAGCGGGACCGGAATCCGGTTCATGATCCGCTCGAACCAGCCGGTCACCCCGCTGATGACGATCAGTACGCCGGACAGCAGGAACGCCCCGACGGCCTGGGCCATCGTCACCCCCTGCAGCCCGGTGGCGAGCAGGGCGGCCCCCGGCGTCGACCAGGCCGTGACGATCGGCGCGCGGTAGCGCAGGGAGAGGGCGATGCAGGTGATGCCCATGCCTATCCCCAGGGCGAAGACCCATGAGGTGAGCTGCGCGGAGGTGGCCCCGGCGGCCTTGGCCGCGGTGAAGACGACGGCCACGGAGCTGGTGACGCCGATGAGCATGGCGAGAAAGCCGGCCGATACGGCGGTGGGGGGCGCGGCGGACCGCAGATGTCGCGTGAAGGTCATGGGTGCTCTCGCTCGTGCTTTCGGTGCATGGGGCGTCGGCGCATGTTCGCACGTCCCGCTTCCGCCCTTGTCCGATGGGCCGTGATGACCGGAAGATCCATAAGTGACAGACCCTGGAGGGGAAATGAACAGAGGGGTGGGTGTTCCATGGGGGGCATGATCAAGGGTGGTAACGCCTTCGTTCCGGCGGTGCCGCTGCGGGTCGCCGTGCGGAACGGGCTGGACGTCGCGGTGCTGCTTCTGACGGACGGGGGACGCGTCCGGGGGGACGCGGACATCGTGTTCCACGGCGCGCCGGCGCATCCGTCGAACGCCGTACGGCTGACCGGGGCCGAGAACGGCACGATGTGGCTGGACATCGGCCTCCCGCTCGTCGAGGAGGAGATCGTCCGCGTTCTCCTCGTCGGGTCGGTGGAGAACGGCGCGCTGCGGGACGTGATCGGGACGTCGGTGGAGGCGTTCGCGCCCGACGGCACGTCGGTCGCGCGGTACGACGTGAACGACGCGGGCGCCGAGACGGCGATGGTGCTCGCGGAGCTGTACCGGCGGGCGGGGGGCTGGAAGTTCCGCGCGGTGGGCCAGGGGTATGTGAACGGCCTCGTCGGCCTGGTGACGGACCACGGCGTGGACGTGGCACAGGAAGGCCAGGCGCCGCCGCAGGCGGCCCCGTACCAGCCGCCGGCTGGGGCTCCGGCTCCGATCCCGTACCAGCCGCCTGCTGCGGCGCCGGTTGCGGCTCCGCCCGTGTACCAGCCGCCGGCTCCGGGGGTCCCGTTCCAGCCGCCTGCTCCGGCACCGGCTGCGGCTCCGCCCGTGTACCAGCCGCCGGCTCCAGGGGTCCCGTTCCAGCCGCCGGCTCCAGGGGTCCCGTTCCAGCCGCCGGCACCGGTTGCGGCTCCGCCCGTGTACCAGCCGCCGGCTCCCGGCCCTGCTCCGGCCCCGGTCCCGGGGGTCCCGTTCCAGGCCCCGGCGCCGGTGGTCCCGGCCGCTCCGGCGCCGGTGGCCGCCGGCATGGAGGAGTGGTCGTTCGGCGCCGTCTTCGAGCCGTACACACAGACCGGCCGGGACAACGACGTGATCACCGTGGAGGGACTCCCGCCGGGGCCGGTCGTGGTCGACCTCGCCATCCGGGGAGACGGTTACACCGGACTGTGGCCGCTGACCCGGTTCAACAAGGAGGGGGACACTCTCGTCAACAGCACCGAGGAGGACTTCCGGGGCCGAGTGCTCACCCAGGTCCCCGGGAACGGCCGTCTGCGGCTGCAGTTGAAGGCGGAGGGCCCCTGGCAGCTCCAGGTGCTGCCACTCGCCGCGGCGACGCGCCTGACGGAGCAGCAGCTGGAGTGCCGTGGCCCCGACGTCCTGCTGCACACCGCGGGCACGGCCGACCTCGCGATCCACTACCGAGGCGACGACAACCTCATCGTCAACCTCTTCGAACTGGCGGGGCACGACGACCCCACGTGCCTGCCCACGGACGACAACGTGGTCAACGAGATCGGGAAGCGGCGGGAGACCGTACCGCTGCCCGAGGGACCGGTCGTCGTGCAGCTGGAGATGGCGGACGGTCCTTGGCGGGCCCAGCTGAAGCACCTGGAGCCTCACAGCGGGTCGTCGACGGGTGACGGCCTCGCCAATGTGACGGACATCCGCACGGCGCAGGCCGGCCGAGCATGGTGGTCCAGGCGCTGATCGCCGCGGGCCGTGAGTGCGCCGCCCCGAAGGGTCTCGGGGCGGCGCACGCGGTCGCCGTCAGAGCACGGGCGCCAGGAGCGTCAGACGCAGGACCGCCGCGACGGCCAGCACCGTCGGGATCGCGTACCACCACGCCCGCAGCCACTGGGCTCGCACGAACCAGAGCGTCAGCAGCACGGTGACCACGGCGAGGGCCAGGCCGAACCCCGCGGCGAAGCCCGAGTTGGTGACGGCCTGCCGGTCCCAGGAGCCGTCCGGCTCGGTGGTGTAGGCGACCAGAAGGAGGTATCCGGTCACGAGATGCCCCACGGCCAGGACGACGGCACAGACGGCGGCGCCGACCCACTCGGAGGCGCCCGCCCGCCGCCCCTCGCGCACGTCCGTCACCGCAGTGCCTCCTTCGCCTGGTCCAGCTTGCCGTCGAAGCCCCGACCGTATGCCTTGGCGTCGTCACTCTCGTAGTAGGGCCCACCGTTGTAGCGTGCGGCGAGCTCCTGCATCTGCTCGCGGGTCATCTTCTCGGGCGGAACGTCGGCGAAGCCGCTCTCGGCCTTGAGCTGGGCCAGGTACTCGGACGCGATGAAGATGTTCTTCGCCGGGTCCTTGGTCGCGTCGATCACGGCATCGCGCTGAATGTCCGTGAGGTGGTTCGGGTCGTACCCGAGCACCTCGGCCGCACGCCGGACCTGGATCGCCATGGGCCCCATCGATGTGCGGTCGGGGTCCTCGCTGCCCGGAATGATCTTGCGGCCCTCGTAGGCCAGGTCGTCCAGAACCCCTGGATCGCCCTCGACCTCCTGCCAGGCGATGCCGGCGACCATCTCGGGCGGCAGGCCGGAATCCGCGGCGGCGGCCCTGATGAGCTCTTTGTTGCCGGAGATGTACGAGCGTCGGCCTTCATCGTCGTTCGACGGCAACCAGTAGTTGTTGCCCTGCCCCTCGGGCAGGCCGTCGACCCTGTTCGAGATCCGCATGAGCGCTTCGGAGATGACGACGTGGGAACCGACGGTGGGGATCGTGTCGACCTTCGGTCCCGATCCGGGAAGCTGCACGTTGGGGTTGGCGTGTGCCTCCCGGGCCTCCTTCTGGAGCGGCCCGAGACCCTTGAGGAACTGTTCCGGGTCAGGGATGGGGCCTTGGAACTCGGGAATCGAGGCGTAGGCCGCCTTGATGCCGGCGACGCACTGCGCACGCGCCTCGGATTCCACTCGGAGGGCGTCACCGTAGTGGCCCTTGGTCTGGTTGTAGTAGCCCTCGGCCTCCTCTCGGATCGCGTCCACGTCCACGGTCAGTTCGGCGAAGAAGTCCAGTACGCCGGTTGTGCCCCGCAGGTCCTCCCACTGGCGCAGGGGCTCGGCGGCCTTGGCGGTCGGGGTGATCGCCTCGGCCTCGCGCGCCATGACCTCGGAGAGCTTCCCCTCCGTGTGCTTTCCGCTCTTGAAATGAGACTGGGCGGTAGTCACGGCGTCGGCATACGAGGCGAGCGCGCTCGATGAGGTACGGAAGGCTTCGGACAGAGCATCGGCCAGGTTCTTGCTCTCTGTGAGGCGCTTGACGTAGAGGTCACGTGCCTCGCTCACCCATTCGACCTTCGAGGCCTTCCGGAACGCGTCGTCGGTCGACTCGATGAGGGTGTGCAGCCGTCGGAACTCGGCGGCGTTACGGTCGATGAGTTGGGGGTTGGCCTGTTCGAGGAAGTCGACGTCCGCGCGGTAGGCCATCCTCGCTCACCTGTCCTTCGCGGGGACGTAGCGTCCGCAGTCGAGCAGAGCGTTCATGCTGCCCTGGACCTTCTGATCGACGGTGACGTAGTCGTTGCCGGAGGACCTGAGCCTGGTGGACAGGGAGGCGAGCAGAGCCACCATGTCGTTGTACTGGTCCTTGGCGAACCGGGCGAAGGTGTCCACGTTCGACGAGACATCGGCATGCGCGCGCGGTGCGCGGCACTGGGTCGCGTTCTCGCCGTCCATGCGGCCCTCGTAGAGGAGCCCGGCGACTTCCATCAGCAGATGCGAACTGCCGTTGATGGACGCGGCGTTCGCGGAGAAGCCCGCGCCGCCCGTCCCTGGCCCGCCGCTCCGATGGTCTCCGCCCCCCGGCGCCTGATTGAGCTGCATCGGTGCGGTTTCGAGCCTGGCTGAGGCAGCAGCTCGTAGCTGCCCCCATTCTTCGTCGAATGACATCGCGTCCGTCTCCCCCTGGGCGGCCGTGGAGTTGCTCACGCACAGATGTGCGCCTCTTCAGGGTGCCATACGGCCGTGCCCCGCAGTCGAGTTGAACCAGTGGGGCGGGTGGGGGGGGCACTCGAAGCCGTGATGCCGGTCGCGCGGACCGAGCGGCCGCCCCCCCCGGGTCAGGTCGTCGGTTGCAGGAGGTCCCAGCGGTTGCCGTAGAGGTCCTCGAAGACCGCGACCGAGCCGTACGGCTCGTGGCGGGGGGTCTCCAGGAAGTGGACGCCCGCCGCTGTCATCCGGGCGTGGTCGCGGGCGAAGTCGTCCGTGTGGAGGAAGAAGCCGACACGGCCGCCCGTCTGGGCGCCTACGGCGGACTCCTGGGCGGCGCCGTTCGCGCGGGCGAGCAGCAGGCCCGTGCCGGCGGGGCCGCCCGCGGGGCGGACGACGACCCAGCGGGAGCCGTCGCCACGGTCCGTGTCCTCGACGAGGTCGAAGCCGAGGGCGTCGGTGTAGAAGGCGATGGCCTCGTCGTAGTCACGGACGACGAGGGTGACGAGAGCGATGGAGGACATACGCTCAGGTTATACGTATGACTTCACGGGCGCCACACGGTGCGAGAATGCACCCCATGGACGCCCAGTCGCTCACCGAGCTCACCGCCCGCGCACGGCTGCTCGCCGTTCCCGGCCGGCGGCGGATCCTGGGTCTCGCCGGAGCTCCGGGGGCCGGGAAGTCCACGCTGGCGGCCCGGCTCGTCGCCCGGCTCGACGGGCTCGCCGCCCTCGTGCCCATGGACGGCTTCCACCTCGCGCAGCAGGAGCTGGAACGGCTCGGGCGCGCGCGGCGCAAGGGCGCGCCCGACACCTTCGACGCCGCCGGGTACACCGCGCTCCTCACCCGCCTGCGCGCCCCCGAGCCCGGCACCACCGTCTACGCCCCCGCCTTCGACCGGGCCATCGAGGAGCCCGTCGCCGGCGCGATACCGGTCGCCCCCGACGTCCCGCTCGTGGTCACCGAGGGCAACTACCTGCTCCACGACGAGGGCCACTGGGCCACCGTCCTGCCGCTCCTCGACGAGGCCTGGTACCTGGAGCTCGACGACCGCCGCCGCGTTCCCCGGCTCGTCGAGCGCCACGTCCGCTTCGGCAAGGACCGCGCCCACGCCGAGCGCTGGGTCCAGGACTCCGACGAGTCCAACGCCCGGCTCGTCGCCCGCGGCCGGCACCGCGCCCACCTCGTCGTACGCATGAACTGACCCTTCAGGAGACGTCCGCCGCCCATCGGACATGATCACCGCATGAACACGACCAGTCGCCGCACGATCCTGACCTCCATGGCGGCCGCGGCCGCCGGCCTCCCCCTGATCAACGACCTCGCGGGGAACGGCAGTACCGCCGCCGCGGCCACCACCGCCGCCGCCGAGTTCCCCTCGAACACGGCGCTGTACAGCAGCGGTACGTACCAGGAGGGCGTCCACTGGATGCGCCGCTTCCGCCGCGGCGCCCCGGCGGAACTCCTCGACAACGCGAGCGGGACGAGCGAACCCGTCCGCAGCACGGCGATCATCGCGCCGCACGGCGGCGGCATCGAGGCGGGCACCAGCGAACTGTGCCTCGCCATCGCCGGGTACACGCCCACCGGCGCAGGGGCCGCGCCCGCGGCCGTGGCCGGCGTCCCGCAACGCGACTACTGGATGTTCGAGGGGCTCGCCTCCTCCGGCGAACTCCATGTCACCTCGACCCACTGCGACGACCCGGCCGCCCTGGCCGTCTGCGGCCACAACCTGTACGCCGTCTCCCTGCACGGCTTCGCCCCCGAGACGGGCCCGGCCAAGCAGATCCTCATCGGCGGCCGCGAGCAGCGTTTGATGCGCAATCTGGCATCCGCCTTCGCCGCGCACGGCCTCACCACCGGCACCGGCACCTCCCGGCTGGACGTGACGGTGGTCGTCGCGGGCGTCGACTCCCCGCTGAACGGTGACGATCCCGCGAACATCGTCAACCGCACGAGCAGCGGGGCCGGAGCCCAGCTGGAGATCTCCACCGAGTTGCGCAGGGCGATGTTCGGCACCTTCGGCAGCGCCGCCGACCGCAGGGCGACCGCCGGCAAGGGCACCGCCGACGAGGCCCACTTCTGGAACGGCTTCGTCGACGCCGTACGCGAAGCCGTCGACCGCCACGAACTCGGCCGCGACGCCGCGTAGACGGGGCGCGGCCGTACCCGTGATCGCGATCCGGGGGCGGACCGCCCGTAGCGGCGCCGTTCTACAGCGCCCGCCCCTTGGCCGCCCGCTCCGTCGCCGCCCGCGCCAGCGCCCGGACGATCGGGTGCGGGCGCGAGCCGTCGCCCGCGAGCTCCGGCTGGAACAGCGTCGCCAGGAAGAACGGGTGCCCGGGCAGCTCCGCGATCCGGACCTGGCCCTCCTCGTCCTCGCCCGTGAAGCGCAGGCCGTGAGCCCGCAGCGTGTCCAGACGGCGGCCGTCCGGGCCGTAGTTGCAGTGGTACCGCTCCGTCGTCCGCTCGGCGCCGAGCACGGACTCCGCCAGCGAGCCCGGTGTCACCCGCACCGCCCCCTCGTGGCCCACCAGGGAGCACGCGAGTGGCGCGATCAGCAGGTCGTCGCCGGCCGCTGCCGGGTCGTTCTCGGCATGCGCGGCGGCGCTCAGGCCGCACACGTCGCGGGCGAACTCGAGCAGCGCGTGCTGGAAGCCACCGCAGGTGCCGAGAAACGGAATCCCGTCCTCCCGCGCCGTGCGGATCGCCGCCAGCGCGCCCGCCTCACTCGCGTACGGACTCCCGGGCAGGACCCACACCGCGTCGAAGCCCTTCACCGCGCCGGGCGCCTCCGCGTCCCCGGTCGGGATCCAGTAGGCGTCGAGCACGAGGCCGTCGCGCTCGGCCAGCGCGTCCAGCAACAGAGGGATGCGGACATGGGACTTCACATGCGGGGAACGGTCGCCGACCAGGGCGATACGGGATGTCTTCGTCATGCGGACCATGCTGGTCGGACGGCCTGGTTCACGTCCAACGATGATTCCTGCACTTTCCATCGTGAACACTTATGGCCATGGATCCGCACCTCCTGCGTACGTACGTCACCGTCGCCCGGCTCGCCTCCTTCTCCGAGGCCGCCCGCGAACTGGGCTACACCCAGTCCGCCGTCTCCCAGCACATCGCCGCCCTGGAGAACGACCTCGGACTGCCGCTGCTCGGCCGCCGCCCCGTCGTCCCCACCCCCGCGGGTGAGCGACTCCTCGAACACGCCGGGTCTCTCCTCCTCCGGCTCGACGCCGCCCGCGCCGACCTCGCCCGGTTCGCCGCCGCGCCCCGCGGGACGCTGACCCTCGCGGTCTCCCCGCTCGCCCTGCACCCCCGTACGCTCGGCGCACTCCCCGCCTCCGGGGTCACCCTGCGCACCCTGCCCCGCGACGAGGTGCCGGCCGCCGTCGCGACCGGCGCCGCCGATCTCGGTCTCGTCGACGGACTCGCCGCGCCCAGCGACCCGTTGCGGCTCCCCGACGTCGCACCGCTCACCGCCGTGCGCGTCGCCGAAGAACCGCTCGCCGTGGTCCTGCCCGCAGGCCATCCGCTCGCCGGGCGCCCCGGACTGCGCCTCGCGGACCTCGTCGACGCGCGCTGGCTGGACGCCCCCGAGGCCGGGATCCCGCTCGACGGACTGCGCGCAGCGCACGGCGGCCCGGCCGGCCACGGCTTCCGTACCGCGTTGCTCTACGAAGGCACCGACACCCGCACCCTCGGCGCGCTGGCCGCCGCCGGCCACGGCCTGACGCTGCTGCCCCTCTCCCTCGCCGACGCGATCGCGGGCGCCGTCGCCGTACCGCTGAGCGCGCCCCGCCTCGTGCACCGCACCGAACTCCTCCACACCGGAGCCGAACCAGCCGCCTCGGCCGTCGAGTTGGCGGCCTGCCTGGTCGCGGAGTCGACTTGGCGACTCCGCACCTGATCCACTCGACACCCCCTAGGCTGTTCCCCAGGCGACGGAAGGCGGGCGGACGTGGGGTTGTTCCGGCGAGGACCCAGGCGCGACGGTGACGACGCGCCCAGGGACCCCGAGTTCTCGTACTTCTCCGAGCGCGAGGCCGCCCTGTTCCGCAGCCGGGTCCGCGAGGCGTTCGCCGAGCTCGGCCTCGAAGTCACGGTCTACGCCGACCTGGTGAGCGACGCCGACGGCCGCAAGTTCGGTCTCGGCAACCTCGCCGCGGTCTGCCACAACGACCGCCGCGGACCGCGCGCCTGGCCCGCGCTCATCCGCCGCCACGTCGGCCTGGTGCTGCGCACCATGGACGGCCCGTCCGCGCTCGACACCCTCCCGCCCGAGCAGATCCGCTCCCAGCTCTACCCGCGGGTGGTCAGCGGCGAGGGCATCGACCCGGGGACCTTCGGCTACGCACGGAGCGTCGCGCCCGGACTGTACGAGATCCTCGCCCTCGACCTGCCGGAGAGCGTCATGATGCTCACCGACGAGGCAATCGAACCACTCGGCGACGTCGACCGGTTGCGCGACCGGGCGCTCGCCAATCTGCGCGGGCTGCCCGTCGAAGGCCACGAGACGGTACGGGACGCCGACGGCATGTGCTTCGAGGTGATCCTCGGCGACTCCTTCTACACCGCGAGCCGCGTCCTGGACCTGGACGCGGTCGTACGGCGCGTCACCGGGCAGCCGCTCGGCGAGCACGGCGCCCTGGTGGCGATGCCGTTCCGCCACCAGCTCGCCTTCCACCCGATCCGCGACACCACGATCGTGCCCGCGCTCGGCGCGATGGCCTCGTTCGCCGCCTCCGGCTACGAGGACACCCCGGGCGCCATCAGCCCCTACGTCTTCTGGTGGCGCGGCGGCACCCTCACCCAGCTCAGCGACCGGGACGCGGACGGCGGGGAGTTGCGGATCGTCGTCGGCGAGGACTTCCACGAGCTGCTCGAGCACCTCATCGCCCAGGGGCCGGGTCCGGACGGGCGCTGAGCGGTCGCGGTCCGAGGGCTCGGCGGGCAGGATGACCCCATGTCGAGTACGCCCGAGTCCCGTACGCCCGCCCCCTTCACCGCCGACGACTACCGCGCCCGGATGGAGCGCGCCGCCGCGTCGGCGGCCGACGCCGGACTCGCCGGTGTCCTCGTCGCGCCCGGCCCGGACCTGGTCTACCTGACCGGCTATCAGCCGACCGCGATCACCGAGCGGCTCACCGTCCTCGTCATCGCCGCCGGCCGGGACCCGGTCCTCGTCGTGCCGACCCTGGAGGCCCCGGACGCCGAGAAGGCCCCGGGCGCCACCGCGCTCAGGCTGCGGGACTGGACCGACGGCAAGGACCCGTACGCGGTCACCGCACCCCTCCTCGACGGCGAGGGACGCTTCGGCGTCAGCGACAACGCCTGGGCGATGCACCTCCTCGGGCTGCAGAAGGAGCTTCCCGGCACCTCGTACGTGTCCCTGACCGAGGCGCTGCCGATGCTGCGGGCGGTCAAGGACGCCCACGAGCTGGAGCGGATCGCGGCCGCGGGCGCCGCCGCCGACCAGGCGTACGGCGAGATCCTCAAGGTCGCCTTCGCCGGCCGTCGGGAGACCGAGGTCGCGGCCGACCTCGCCGCGCTGCTCATGCGCTTCGGCCACTCCCAGGTCGACTTCACCGTCGTCGGCTCCGGCCCCAACGGCGCGAACCCGCACCACGAAGCGGGGGACCGGACCATCCAGCGCGGCGACATGGTCGTCCTCGACTTCGGCGGGCTCAAGCACGGGTACGGCTCGGACACCACCCGTACCGTCCACGTCGGCGAGCCGACCGCCGAGGAGCAGCGCGTCCACGACCTGGTGCGGGAGGCCCAGCAGGCCGGCTTCGAGGCCGTCCGGCCCGGTGCGGCCTGCCAGGACGTCGACCGGGCGGCCCGCAAGGTGATCACGGACGCGGGCTACGGCGAGTACTTCATCCACCGCACCGGCCACGGCATCGGGGTCACCACCCACGAACCCCCGTACATGATCGAGGGGGAGGAGCGCCCGATCGTGCCCGGCATGTGCTTCTCCATCGAGCCCGGTGTCTATCTCCCGGGCCGTTTCGGCGTCCGTATCGAGGACATCGTGACGCCGACGGAGGACGGCACCGGCGGCCGCCGCTTCAACAACACGCCCCACGAGATGGCGATCGTGGAGTGATCAGGTGGTGCGCATGCCGCCCTCGTCGCAGGGGAGCGCGGCCCCCGGGTGGTCCGCGGCGAAGTCCTCGGAGATGTCCTGCGCAGTGCCCTGCATCGCGTCGCCCGTGATCCGGATCTGGCCGTCGAAGGGCCGGTCGATGTCCTCGATCAGCAGCAGGGAGCCGGTGAACAGGACCGCGAGCGTGCCCCGACCCCCCGCTCACCCGTCCGTCAGTACCACCGCGCATTCCGCCGGCAGGCGCAGCAGGCCGTCCAAGCCGGGGGCGTCGACCGGATCCCAGGCGGCGAGGACCCGGTCGCGGCCGTTCGTGCCGAGGGGGATCTCCAGCGGTTCCTTGCCGAGGTTGACCGCGATCCGCAGCACCCCGCGGCGGAACGCCAGCCAGCGGGCCTCCTCGTCGAACGCGACCCGGACCGCCGCCAGGTCCGGGTCGGTGAGGTCCGGCAGGGTCCGGCGCAGCGCGATCAGTTCGCGGTGCCAGGCGAGCAGCCGGTTGTGCGGGGCGCGCTCGCGTTCCGTGCGGTCCAGGACGGAGCGGTCCCGGGTCGCGGGCTCCTGGGGATCGGGGATGTCCTCCTCCGCCCAGCCGTGTTCCGCGAACTCCCGTCGCCTGCCCCGCCGTACCGCCTCCGCCAGCTCCGGGTCCGTGTGGTCGGTGAAGTACTGCCAGGGCGTCTTCGCGCCCCACTCCTCGCCCATGAAGAGCATCGGGACCGAGGGCCCGGTCAGGACGAGCGTCGCCGCGCAGGCGAGCAGGCCGGGGGAGAGGGTCGCGGAGAGCCGGTCGCCCAGCGCCCGGTTCCCGATCTGGTCGTGCGTCTGGGCGTAGCCCAGGAAGCGGTGCGCGGGGGTACGGACCCGGTCGACCGGCCGTCCGTGGCGACGGCCCCGGAAGCTCGAGTACGTACCGTCGTGGAAGAAGACGTGGGTCAGGGTCTTGGCGAGCGCGGCCAGCGGGGCGCGCGCGAAGTCGGCGTAGTAGCCCTGGGACTCACCGGTCAGCGCGGTGTGCAGGGCGTGGTGGAAGTCGTCGTTCCACTGGGCGTGGATGCCCAGACCGCCCGAGACGCGCGGGGTCGTCGTCCGCGGGTCGGCGAGGTCCGACTCGGCGATCAGGAAGTGCTGGCGGCCCTGCTCCCGCGCCAGCTCGTCCACCGCCTCCGACAGCTCCTCCAGGAACGTCAGCGCCCGGTCGTCCACCAGGGCGTGCACGGCGTCCAGCCGGAGTCCGTCGATCCGGTAGTCCTGGAGCCAGGCGAGCGCGCTGTCCCGCAGATACGCGCGGACCTCGTCCGAGCCCGCCGCGTCCAGGTTCACGGCCGAACCCCACGGCGTGTGGTGCGTGTCGGTGAAGTACGGGCCGAAGGACGGCAGATGGTTGCCGGACGGGCCGAGATGGTTGTGGACGACGTCCAGGACCACCCCCATCCCGAGGCCGTGCGCCGTGTCGACGAACCGCTTCAGCGCCGTCGGCCCGCCGTACGGCTCGTGGACCGCCCACGGCGCGACGCCGTCGTACCCCCAGCCGCGGATCCCCGGGAAAGGACAGAGGGGCATCAGCTCCACATGGGTGATGCCGAGCCCCGCCAGCTCCCCCAGCCGCTCGGCGGCCGCGTCCAGCGTCCCGTCGGGGGTGAAGGTCCCGATGTGCAGCTCGTACAGGACCCCGGCGCGCAGCCGCAGCCGCGGGGACTCGTTGAACCAGACGTACCCGGAGTGGTCGACGACCGCGCTGAGTCCGTCCGGCCCGTCCGGCTGGCGGCGGGATCGGGGGTCGGGCAGTACGGGCCCGCCGTCCAGGGAGAAGCCGTAGCGGTCGCCGTCCTCGGCCGCCGCGACCCCGGTCCACCAGCCGTCCCGCTCGGCGTCCCGCTCCAGGGGCTGCCCGGTGCCGTTCAGCTCCAGCGTCACCCGGTCACGGGCCTGCGGGGCCCACACCTCGAAGAGCACCGGTCGAATCCCCTCGTCGACGGACACCACGCAACGACAACGACTACGGCGTCCATCCTGGCAGTCAGGACCGGGCCACGCCCGGTGTGTCCCGCACGAAGTCGATCGCTCGCTCGGACGTCGCGTAACCCGTGCGGGCGAAGGCGTTCGCCGTCGGGACGTCGCCCGGGTCGGCCGCCGCACGGATGCGGGGCACGTCCTGGCCCGCCAGGACGCGGGTGTCCTCGGCGAAGCCCCCGCTCCTGCGGCCGGGAGAGCGGTCGCGGTACCACGTCGTCGGTCATGGCGGGTCATGTGACGAGCCCCGTTCTGGACACGTCCGGCCCCTCGGACCGACAATCACGGTGTGACGACGCCTTTCGAGTTCTCCACGCACTCCGCACGGCTTACCGACGCCGAGCGGGACCGTGCGCTGGTGCTGCTCCGTGAGGGTGCCGCGCAGGGCAGGCTCTCGCACGACACCTTCCTGTTCCGGATGGAGCGCGCGCTCGTCGCGCGCCGGCCGGACGAACTGGCTCTGCTCACCGCCGATCTGCAGACCGAGTCCGGCTGGACGCGGCGGGTGGTGGGCGCGGTCGAGAAGATGTCCGCGTTCACGGCCAAGCTCGGCCGCGCCTGGCATGCCGAGCGGCTGCCGAAGCTGCTGCTGCCCGAACCGGGTCCGTACCCGCTGCGGATCGGCCGCGACCCGGCGAACGGGCTGCGACTGAGCCACGAGACGGTCTCCAGGCTGCACGCCGAACTCTCCCTCCAAGGCGGCATGTGGGTGCTGCGCGACCTCGGCTCGACCAACGGCACGAGCGTCAACGGCCGGCGGGTCACGGGAGCGGTGGCCGTGCGGGCGGGCGACATGGTGGCGTTCGGACAGATGTCGTTCCGGCTCTCGGTCCGCTGAACGGCGGGGCGGGGCAGAGGGACGCGTGCCGGCTCGGCGGCCGTGCCTCGTGTCGGCCCAACCGCCTTCCCCGGTAGGGGATTTCCCGTACGGGTGGGGGTAACCCCCATCGGGACACCGGAGTCCACCAGTGACCCGGTGCCGTCTCCGACGGGAGGCTGATCACCATGAGGACAACAGGTCAGCAGCCCCGAGGCAGAGTCCCGGTCACGGTCCGAACGGCGCAGTGGTGTGCCACGCACCCGTGGAAGGCCATCTCCGGCTGGGTGCTCCTCCTCGCGCTGTGCATCGGCGCGGGGGCCGCCGCGGGCATGAACAAGGGCTCGTTCGCCGACTTCTGGATCGGTGAGGCCGGACGGGCCGAGGCCATGGCCTCCGGCAGCGGACTGACGCCGCCGCCCGTCGAGCAGGTGCTGATCGAGCGCACGGCCCGGACCGCCGGGGACGAACCCACCGCCGCCGCCGGCGAGATCCGCCGCCGGATGGACGGGCTGCCCGCCGTCGAGTCGGTCGGTGAGCCCGTCGCCGCCCATGACGGCGGCGCCCTGCGGATCGCCGTCACCCTGCGCGGGGACCGGGAGACGGCGAAGAAGGACGTCGACGCGCTCCTCGCGCAGACCGCGGCCGTCCAGCGGGCCCACCCCGACCTGCGGATCGAGCAGACGGGCAGCGCCTCCATCTCCGTCGCGGTCAACGACAAGCAGGGCCGGGACCTCCAGCGGACCGAGATGATCAGTCTCCCGGTCACCTTCCTCATCCTCTTCGTCGTCTTCGGCGCGGTCCTCGCCGCCGGCATCCCCGTCCTCCTCGCCGTCTTCGCCTTCGCGGGCTCGGTCGGCCTGTACGGGCTCGCCTCCTGGGTCTTCCCGGACGCGGGCGGCGCGGCGCTCAGCGTGATCTTCATGATGGGCATGGCCGTCGGCGTCGACTACTCGCTCTTCTACCTCAAGCGGGCCCGGGAGGAGCGCGACCGCTCCGGCGGGACGATCTCCCACGCCCGGGCCGTCGAACTGGCCGCCGAGACCTCCGGTCGGGCGGTCGTCGACTCCGGTCTCGCCGTCGCCCTGTCCCTCGCCGCGCTGTACCTCGTCGGCGACGTGATCTTCTCCTCGATCGCCACCGGGGCGATCCTCGTCACGCTCGTGGCGGTGGGCGGCTCGCTGACCGTGCTGCCCGCCCTGCTGGCCAAGCTCGGCCACCGGATGGACGGCGGCAGGCTCGCCCGCCGGCGCCGCGCCGGCGGCGAAGGGCGCCTGTGGGCCAGGCTGTTGCGACCCGTCGTCCGCCGCCCGCTCGTCGCCCTGATCACCGGCCTCGTCGCCACCGTCGCGCTCGCCGCGCCCGCGCTGGGGATGAGGCTCGGCACCGAGGGCAAGGAGACCTTCCCGGACAGCATCCCGGCGGTCGCCGCGTACGACAGGCTCGTGACCGCCTTCCCCTCCGAGGGGCCCGCACATCTCGTGCTCGTACGGGGCGAGGACCCGGCCGCGCCGCTTCGGAAGCTGGCCGAGGCCACCCGCGGCGACGCGCTGTTCGCCCAGGACCGGGCGCCGGTGGTGCGGACGGCCGAGGACGGGCGCACGGCGCTGCTGGCCCTGCCCGTCCCGTACGCCGCGAACTCGCCCGAGGCCGCCCGCTCCCTGGAGCGGGTCCGGGGGCGGCTGCCGGCGGCCGTCGAGGGAGTGCCGGGGCTGCAGTGGGCCGTGTCCGGCGAGATCGCGGCCGGCGCGGACTACGCGGCGCACCAGCGGGAGCGGCTGCCCTGGGTGGTGCTCTTCGTCGCGCTCGCCACGCTGGCGATCATGTACGCCGCGTTCCGGTCGGTCGTGATGGCGGCGCTCGGCACGCTGCTCAACCTGGCGGCGGTACTGGTGGCCTGGGGTGTCCTCACGCTGGTCTTCCAGGGGACCTGGGCGCAGGGACCGCTCGGCTTCGAGTCGCTGGGCTTCGTCGGTTCCCGTACGCCGCTTCTGGTGCTCGCGATCCTCGTGGGTCTCTCCACGGACTACCAGATCTTCGTGGTCAGCCGGATCCGGGAGGCGGTGGAGCGTGGGGTCCCGACGCGTCAGGCGGTGGTCGACGGGATCGCCGGTTCGGCGAGTGTGGTGACGAGCGCGGCGGTGATCATGGTGTCGGTCTTCGTCAGCTTCCTCTTCATCGACCGCATCGAGATGAAGCAGATCGCCGTGGGTCTGACCGTCGCCGTCCTCTTCGACGCGATCGTGCTGCGCGCGATCATCCTCCCGTCGGCGATGGCCCTCCTGGGCGAGCGTGTCTGGTGGCCGCGGCGTCCGGCGAAGGCGGAGGTCCGGACGACGCGCGTGCCGGCGCCTGCGATGCCGGTGACGCCGGTGGAGGTCTGAGACGGGGCGGCCCGGCCGGACGTCACGCGGCGTCCCCGCCGCCACGGAACGCGAGGGGTCCCGGGCCGTCCTGGCCCGGGACCCCTCGCGTGTCCGGTGAGGCGCCGTCGACATTCACCCGTTCGGCGGTGTGCGGGCTGCGGTGGCCCCGTCGCGATGGTGGGGTGGGGAGACGCACTCACGGTGTTCCGACAGGTGTCCGACAGGGGGCGCGATGAACGACGAGTCGAACTCGGGCATACGGCCGGACGGCTGGGCGACCGTGCCACGGATGGAACCCGCGCAGCCCCCGCGCGTATGGGCGAACGGCCCCGGCGCCGCGCGCGTCCGGGCGGACGCGCCCTTCGTCGCCGAGCGGTCGCGGACCCGGACGGTCGCGCCCAGCCCTCTCGATCCCGGCGCCGGCCGGGACCCGCACCGCGTACACCGGGTGCTGCGGGAGGAGTTCCCGCTCACCTACGACCCGCTGCTGCGGGCGTGGGTGCTCAGCCGGTACGCCGACGTCGCCACGGCCCTCACCGACGCCCGCTTCACGCACGGCCACCGGCCCGGCGACCCGCCGTGCGCGGAGACGCACGTCGACGTCGACGAGAGCGAGCTCCGGAGTGTCGCCTCCCGTACCGCCTTCGTCCTCGCCCGGCGCATCGCCGACCGTCGCCAGGCCGACCTGGTCGCGGACTTCTGCCACTGGCTGCCCGCCGGCACGGTCGCCGCCGCCGTCGGGGTGCCCTACCGGGACATGATGCGCCTGGTCCGCGGCCGCGCCGCCTCCGCGCTCGCCGGTCAGTGCACGGGCCAGATCGCGGTACGGGAGAAGGCCCTCGCCAACTTCCTCGCCAACGTGCTCGTCGACCGGGAACACGCGCTGGCCCTCCTGGACGCCCCGGCCGGGCAGATCGCCCGCGCCTGGGCCGAGTCGCTGCGGCGCGACCCGCCGGTGCAGATCGCCGTCCGGCGCACGGGCGCCGAGGTACGGGTCAGCGGCGGCACGATCCCGGCGGGGGAGCCCGTCGCCCTCCTGATCGGAGCCGCGAGCCGCGACCCGGAACGCTTCCGCGACCCCGACCGCTACGACCCGCTGCGCGACGACGCCGACCAGCTCACCTACGGCCGGGGCGCCTGCCCCGCGGTCCTCCTCGCAAGCCTGGAGGCCGAGTACGCCCTACGGGCCCTGTTCCACGCCATGCCGCACCTCCGCCTGGCGGAGGGCTTCCGCCCCGAACGCACGGGCGTGATCACCCGATCCCCACGGAACCTCCTGGTACGCCCGGGCGGCTAGCGCACACGCAACCCCGACGACGGCGCCGCACCCGTGGGCACCGCAGGCACGGGTTCCTGGGCATAACGGGGGTGCGCACCCGCCCCGGCGGAACGGATGCCCACTACGGCGCCCCCCGCGGAAACCCGGCTTCACGGGCGGCGGCGCTCCGGGGTGAGGAGGGCCACCGGGCGGTCGGCGAAGAGGTCGGTCAGTTTCACCGTGCCGCCCCGGAACTCCCGTGCCCCGTCCAGGAGGTCGAACCACGGGCCCGGCGGCAGAGGCAGTTCCGTTTCCTGCCAGCCGCCCGCCTCCGCGAGGCGCAGCGGGAGTCGGGTGACCGCCGTGATCGCCTCCGGTGTGGCCCCCTCGCCCCGGGCGAACGCCAGGCAGTGCGCGGCCGCGGCGCCCGACGCGGGCAGCGGCATGTAGCTCCCGGCCGCGCCGAAGAGTTCCGGATGCCCGCGCCGCAGCCGCAGCGCCGCCCTGACCAGCGCCGTCTTGTCGTCGTCTGGCCCGATCGCGAACGGCCGCCGGTTGTCCGGGTCGACCAGCGCCCGATACTCCCGCTCCGTCCCCTGATACAGCTCCGGCACACCCGGCATCGTCAGCTGCACCAGCGTCGCGCCCAGCATCTGCGCCCGGATGTGCGGCTCCAGGGCGAACGCCGCCTCCGACGCCGCCCGCAGCGGAATCCGGCCGGGCCCCGCCGCCACGAAGTCGGTCACGGCCCGCTCGTACACCGCGTCGGGCTCCGTCCAGCTGGTGTGCAGCCCCGCCTCCCGTACGGACTTCAGCACCGCGGGACCGAGCCGGTCCGGATCCGGGGCGCCGAAGCCGAACGCCGTCTGCCACGCCGTCCACGCCAGGTGCGGATCGGGTGCCGGCACGCCCGCCACCTCCTCCAGCAACGCGGCCCAGACCGAAGGGCATTGGGAAAGGATCGCGATCCCCGCCCGGACGTCTGCGCTGCGCTTCGTGTCGTGCGTGGTGAGCACCGTCCCGGTGGAGGGCCAGTCCCGGGCCAGCCGCATGCAGTACGCGTGGAACTCCTCCGGCGCGACGGCCGGACGACCGGGATCCCCGCCCACCTCGTTCGCCGACAGCAGCGGGGTGTAGCGGTAGAAGGCGGTGTCCTCCACGGACTTGGCCCGCAGGGCGGAGGACGTCTGCGCGAACCTCGCCCGGAACGCCGCGTGTTCGGGGCCGTCGCCGAGCCGCCCGAGCGCCAGGTCCCGTACGGTGTCGACGGCCGTGGCCTCCTCGGGCACCGCGAAGGCCGCCTTCGCCCCGCGCGCCGCGTCCGGGGTGAGGACCGCCTCTCCGCCGGTCCGATACGTGCGGTAGACCGGTACGCGGACCAGCAGTTCACGGATCGCGGTCCGCAGCGCCCACGGCGCGTGGTCGCGCAGCTGCGGGTCGGCGGCGCAGATCCGCCCCGCGATCCGGGTCAGGGCAGTCGTCTCCGCGGACAGCTCGTGCGTCACGACCTTGTACGCGGCACGGCGGGCCGTCGCCTCCCAGATGCCTCCCCGGTCCCCGGCCCGCCCGGCGAACTCACGGTACACATCGAGGAGTTCGTCGGCGCCCGCGCCGTCCACGAAGACCCCGTCCACATACCGCAGGGCGTCATAGCCGGTGGTCCCGGCCACGGGCCAGCCCGGCGGCAGCGGCTCCGTACCGGTGAGGATCTTCTCCACCACCGTCCAGCACCGGCCGCCCGTGGCCTCGTGCAGCCGCTCCAGATAGCCCTCCGGGTCGGCGAGCCCGTCGGGATGGTCGATCCGCAGCCCCTCGATCACCCCGTCCCGCACCAGCTCCACGATCTTGCCGTGGGTGTCGCCGAACACCTCGGGGTCCTCCACCCGAACCCCGATCAGCTCCGAGATGGTGAAGAAGCGGCGGTAGTTGAGCTCGGTGCGGGCCAGCCGCCACCAGGCCAGGCGATACCACTGGGCGTCGAGCAGCTCGGGCAGCGGCAGCTCCTCGGTGCCCGCACGGAGCGGGAACGCCTGACCGTCCAGGTGTAGCGCGCCGTCGGCCACCCGCAGCTGTTCCCGGATGTCCGGCAGTCGGGCCGGCAGGACGGGCAGCAGGACCCGGCCGTCGCCCGCCTCCCAGTCGATGTCGAACCAGCGGGCGTACGGCGAGTCCGGGCCCTCGCGCAGCACCGCCTGGAGTGCGTGGTTGTGGGCGGGGGACGCGGCCATGTGATTGGGCACCAGATCCACGACCAGACCGAGGCCGTGTGCCCGGGCGGCCGCCGCGAGAGCCCGCAGTCCCTCCTCGCCGCCCAGCTCCCGGCGGATCGTGCGGTGGTCGGTCACGTCGTAGCCGTGCGTGGAGCCGGGCACGGACTCCAGGACGGGGGAGAGATGGAGGTGGGACACCCCGAGGCCGGCGAGGTACGGGACAGCCCGCTCGGCTGCCGAGAAGGGGAACTCCGGCTGGAGTTGGAGCCGATAGGTGGCGGTGGGGACCGTCGGGGCGGTGGGCGAGGGCATCATGCGAACGTACGTACCCGGCGAGGAGGCTTCTGTGTCATCGCCTCATGCGTCCGTTCGTGTGCATCGCGTTACGTTCGGCCGATGCTCCGTATGTATCGCGACACCCTGTCACTGCTCGGACCGGGGCTGCCGGTCGTCTCCTTCCTGGGGCGGCTGCCCACCGCCATGTGCCAGCTCGGCAGCCTTCTCCTGGTCTCCGAGACGAGCGGATCACTGACCACGGCGGGGCTCGCCGGAGGGGCGCTCGCGGCGGGGCAGACCGTGGCAGGACCGGTCATCGGCCGGCTCGCGGACCGGCGCGGGCAGCGCGGGGTGGTCCTTGCCGCGTCCCTCGCCAACGCGGTGGCCGTCGTCGCGCTCGTCCTCGCCGCGCTCGCTCACGCGGCGACCGGCTGGCTGATGGCCCTCGGCGCGCTCGCCGGGGCGAGTGTCCCGCAGATCGGGCCGCTCGCCCGGACGCGCTCGGTGGCCCTGGCCCGGCGCTCCGGCGCGGACGACCGGACGGTGGGGACCGTGCTGTCCTTCGAAGGAACCCTCGACGAGGTCTCGTTCGTCCTCGGCCCGGCCCTCGTCGGTGTCGCCGCGGCGCTGGCCCACCCGGCCGCGGCCCTGCTCCTCGCGGCGGCGCTCCTCGTCACCTGCGGCGCGGCCTTCGCGCTGCACCCGTCGGCCCTCGTGGCCGAGGGCGGCACGAAGGCCGCCACCACCCGGACGGCTGCCGCCGAACGGGGTCGGCTGCCGGGGTCCGCGTACGCGCTGCGGATCGCGATGGTGCTTCAGGGCGCCATGTTCGGGGCCTCGCAGGCCGGGATCACCGCGCTGACCGAGAGGCTAGGGGCGCCGGCCCAGGCGGGGCTCGTCTATGCGGCGATGGGGGTGATGAGCGCCGCGGTCGGGCTCTCCATGGCGGCCGTCCCCGCTCGGATCGGGCCGGCGACGCGATGGCGGGTCTCGACGGCCGCGCTCGTGGTCCTGTCCGTCCCGCTCCTCTTCGTCGACTCGCTGGTCGCGCTGTACGGGGTCGTGATCGTCCTCGGTGCCGCGTACGCGCCGCATCTGATCACCGTCTTCGGTCTCACCGAGCGGACCGTCCCGGCGTCCCGACTGGCCGAGTCCATGGCGTTCCTGACCAGCGGTGTCGTGGGCGGGCAGGCGCTGGCGCTCGCCCTGTCGGGGCGGCTCGCGGACACGCACGGGGTCGAGGCGGCGTTCGCCGTGGCGGTGGGGGCCGCGGTGCTGTGCGCGGTGCTCTCCTGGACGGTCCGCGGCGGGGCCCCGACGCGGACGTCCCGGGACCTGATCTCCAGCCCCTGACGGCGGCGCCCCCTTCGTGGGAAGGTGGCGCCGCCGTCCTCGTGAGGGCCGCGCTCCGGAAGTGGCTGGTCACCACCCCCGGAGCGGCCCCCTACGCCGGGCGTTTCAGGACAGTCAGGCTCAGCGGCGCCAACGCCACGCGCTCGCCCGCCGCCACCTTCGGGCCCTCCTGGGGTGGGATGCCCTCCGGGTGGGACGTGTCCACCACCACCCGCCATGTCTGGCCGTGGTTGACAGGGACCTCGAACTCCAGCTCCTGCGACGACGCGTTGAACATCAGCAGGAACGAGTCGTCCGCGATCCGTTCACCCTGCGGCCCCGGCTCCGAGATCGCGTTGCCGTTCAGGAAGACCGACAGCGCCTGGGCATGCGTGGCCTGCCAGTCCCGCGCGGTCATCTCCTCGCCCTCCGGGGTGAACCAGGCGATGTCCGTGAGCTCGTCGTGCGTGCCCTCCACCGGTCGCCCGTGGAAGAAGCGGCGGCGTCGGAAGACCGGATGGTCCCGTCGCAGCCGGGCCATAGCACGGGTGAACTCCAGCAGGGTGCCCTCCTCTGCGGCTCCCGGCTCCGGCCAGCGCACCCAGGACACCTCGTTGTCCTGGCAGTACGCGTTGTTGTTCCCGCCCTGCGTCCGCCCGAACTCGTCGCCGTGGCTGAGCATCGGTACGCCCTGCGACAGCATCAGCGTCGCGAGGAAGTTCCGCATCTGCCGGTTGCGCAGCTCGGTGGTGCCGATGTCGTCGGTCTCGCCCTCGGCGCCGCAGTTCCACGACCGGTTGTAGCCCTCGCCGTCCCGATTGCCCTCCCCGTTGGCCTCGTTGTGCTTCTGGTTGTACGAGACGAGATCGCGCAGTGTGAAGCCGTCGTGGCAGGTGACGAAGTTGACGGAGGCGAGCGGCCGTCGCCCGTCGTCCTGGTAGAGGTCGGACGAGCCGGTCAGCCGGGACGCGAACTCCGCGAGCGTCCGGGGCTCCCCGCGCCACAGGTCCCGTACGCAGTCCCGGTACTTGCCGTTCCACTCGGTCCACAACGGCGGGAAATTGCCCACCTGGTAGCCGCCTTCGCCCACGTCCCACGGCTCGGCGATCAGCTTCACCTGGCTGACCACCGGGTCCTGCTGAACCAGGTCGAAGAACGAGGACAGCCGGTCCACCTCGTGGAACTGCCGGGCGAGCGTCGCCGCCAGGTCGAAGCGGAAGCCGTCGACATGCATCTCGGTCACCCAGTACCGCAGGCTGTCCATGATCAGCTGGAGCACGTGCGGGGACCGCATGAGCAGCGAGTTCCCGGTGCCGGTGGTGTCCGTGTAGTACCGGCGGTCGTTCGCCAGCCGGTAGTACGAGGGGTTGTCCAGGCCCCGGAAGGAGAGCGTCGGGCCGAGGTGGTTGCCCTCGGCCGTGTGGTTGTAGACCACGTCGAGGATGACCTCGATCCCCGCCTGGTGCAGGGCCCGTACCGCCGACTTGAACTCCAGCACCTGCTGGCCCCGGTCGCCCCAGGAGGCATAGGCGTTGTGCGGGGCGAAGAAGCCGATGGTGTTGTAGCCCCAGTAGTTCGAGAGGCCCGCGTCCACCAGCCGGTGGTCGTTGACGAACTGGTGCACCGGCATCAACTCCAGCGCCGTGACACCCAGTTCCTTGAGATGGCCGATGACCGCCGGGTGCGCGAGCCCCGCGTACGTGCCGCGCAGCTCCTCCGGCAGCTCCGGGTGGAGCATCGTCAGGCCCTTCACATGGGCCTCGTAGATCACCGTGCGGTGGTAGTCGGTGCGGGGGCGCCGGTCGTCGCCCCAGTCGAAGTACGGATTGACCACGACCGAGGTCATCGTGTGCGGCGCCGAGTCCAGGTCGTTGCGCGAGTCCGGCCGCCCGAAGTGGTAGCCGTACACCGCCTCGCCCCAGTCGATCGAGCCCGAGACCGCACGGGCATAGGGGTCCAGGAGCAGCTTCGCCGAGTTGCAGCGCTGCCCGAGCTCCGGCGCGTACGGGCCGTGGACCCGGAACCCGTACCGCTGACCCGGCATCACTCCCGGCAGATAGGCGTGCCGGACGAAGGCGTCCGTCTCGCGCAGCTCCACCGCCGTCTCCGAGCCGTCGTCGTGGAGCAGACACAGCTCGATTCTGTGGGCGGCCTCGGAGAAGACCGCGAAATTGGTTCCAGCGCCGTCGTAGGTGGCGCCCAGGGGATACGCCTGTCCCGGCCAGACCTGCATAGATAAGACTCTTCCATTCTGATCCGGGTGTTGGGGTGCACTCCGGCCAGATCCTGCCCGAAAAGGGGGCAACCTCCTAGGACTTCGGCCCGTCCTACCGGGTGACCAGTCACAAGGGGGATACAGAGGGGGAAGTGTGTACGAAATAGTGCGCCGCCATCTGGGGAAAGTGGTGGCGGGCGCGGCCATGGCGGTGACGGGAACCGCCGTCATGGTCGGGATCACCCTGCCGGGGAACGCGGGGGCCGAGGGCACGCGCGGGAACGACCTGGCCGGGGGGCGTGCCGCCGCGTCCGCACCGCCGGGGTCGGCGGACGCCGCCGGTACGGCGCCGGAGCCCGCGACCCTGGCCACCGCACCGCCCGAGGGGGCGAAGGGAGTCGGCACCGACCCGCTCACCGACGACGAGCTGAAGCGGGCCGAGGCCCTGGCGCTGACCCCGCCGGCCGCCTCCGCGCAGCGCGACGTCGAAGGGGGCAGGGGGCCACAGCACCTGGCCACCGAGCTGGCCGATCCGCTGCCCGAGGAGATCGACGAACCCGGCTCGCCGCGCCGCGCCGAGGTCCGCTTCTACGACTACGGACGGAACGAGCTGATCACCCGGACCGTCAACCTGGAGACGGGAAAGGTCGAGCACGCCGGCGTGCAGCGCGGGGTGCAGCCCTCGGCGCACCCCGAGGAGCTGCGCGAGGCCCTGGAGCTGATCCTCGCCGGCCCGCACGGCAAGGGGGTCCGCGAGGACTACAAGGACGCCACCGGCAAGGAGCTGACCTCGACCGACCAGCTCTGGTTCAACGGCGACGTCTACCGCACCTACCGCGAGGCGAAGGTGCCCGCCCCGCTCGCCGCGTGCGGCGAGCACCGCTGCGTCCGGCTCGTCACCAAGATCCTCAACGGCTCGTGGATCGACACCCGGAACCTCATCGTCGATCTCAGCGCCAGGACCGTCACGCGCGTCGGCTGACCACCGACGCTCCCCCGGCCTTCGGCCGGGGTGACCCCCAACGAGGGAGTTCTCGACCGATGCCCCACCCGTTCCTCTCGCGCGCCCGCAAGCACGGCGCCGTCCTCGCCTCCGCCGCGCTCCTCGGCACCGCCACGGCGGCCGCGGGCCCGGTGAGCTCCGCCACGGCGGCACCCGCCCCGCCCCGCCCCGACTGCTCCGCCGCCTACCGGGTCGAGCAGACCCTCGACGGCGGCACCACCTGGCGCATGTGCTGGCGCTACGACACCGACTCCGGGCTCGTCCTGGACAAGGTCACCTACCAGCCCAAGAGCGCGGCCGCCCCGATCCGCGTCCTCAACAGCGCCAAGCTCGCGCAGATCCACGTCCCCTACGACGACGGCAACGCCGAGTACGACGACCTCACCGGCGCCGGCTTCGGCTGGGGGCTGCAGAACCTGAAGCCGGCCGAGTGCCCCGGCGGCACGATCACCGCCGTGAAGGTCCCGGAGGTCGGCAAGGTCAACGGCCTGTGCACCACCACCCGGGCACGCGGCCACGCCTACCGGATGGCCAACGACGAGGGCACGAAGGTCTGGCAGGCCCAGGGCAAGGACCTGCTCGTCTACACCGTCAACAAGGTGGCCTGGTACGAGTACATCACCGAGTGGCGGTTCTCCTCCGACGGCACGATCGCCGCCAACGTCGGCGCCACCGGCAGTCTGGCGCCGGGCGACTACAACGCCACGGACGGCCGTGGCTGGCCCATCGGCCCCGGCGCCCGCTCCTACGCCACCAGCCATGCCCACAACGTCTTCTGGCGGCTCGACTTCGGTCTCGACGGCAGCGTCAAGGACCGGATCGAGCAGTACGACTCCAAGGTCACGGCCCCGGCGGCCGGCGGCGGCGGACCGACCGTGAAGACCACGCGCACCCCGGTGACCAAGGAGCTCGCGGGCGACGCGAAGAACATGCGCTGGTGGCGGGTGGTCAGCGCCACCGGCAAGAACAAGGACGGCCACGCCCGCTCGTACGAGATCGTGCCCGGCCCCTCCAACATCCACGCCGGGCGCGGCTTCACCAAGCACGACATCTACTTCACCCAGACCCGTGCCTGTGAGCAGTTCGCCAGCAACAACATCCTCGACTGCGGGCCGAACGCACCCGACAGCGTGGACAGGTGGGTCAACGGCGAGACGCTGACCGACCCCGCCGTCTGGGTCAACATCGGGTTCCACCACATCGCCCGGGACGAGGACCAGCAGCCGATGCCGGTCCACTGGCAGGGCTTCCAGCTCGCACCCAGGGACGTTACCGCTATGAATCCGCTCACTCCGGCCGATCTCGCCGACCAGAACGGCGCTCCGAATCAGGGGAGTTGAGCAAGCAGCCTGCCGATCCTGCTGCACCGCCTCCCGCTCGCGGAGTACCCTTCCTTGATCGTCGACAGACGGTCGGAACGGCGTCCAGAAGTAGAAGGCGGTGCGCGGGTGAGCTCGGGAGGTCTGGAGCTGCCCCCAGGTGACGCGGGTCACGAGGGGGGCTCCCCCGACCCCGTGGAAGTCCCGCCAGGAGCGGTCTCCGTCGCCAGGCCGATGGAGATCGGGGCGGAGCTCGACTGGGGCGCCGATGCCTGGAGCGAGGTGCGCACCCGTGCCCAGCGGGCGGGCAGGGCCTACATCTGGCTGAATCTCGTCGAGCAGCGGCTGCGGGCGGTGGTGGCCGCAGTGCTGCGGCCGGTGTACGAACCGGTGCACGGCGAGGACTGGGTGGTGGCCGCGGCCGGCCCGGCGGGACAGGAGTGGGTGCAGCGCGCCGTCGCCGTCCGCGAGGTCTCGCGGCGCAAGGGCTACCTCCTCGACCCGGCAGACGACAACGTGCTGAGCTTCCTCACGCTCCCGCAGTTGCGGGAGCTGATGGTGCAGCACTGGCCGTGCTTCGAGCCGTACTTCGACGACCGGCGGGAGGTCGAGCTCGCCCTGGACGAGCTGGAGGTGACGCGCAACGTCGTCTCCCGCAACCGGGCCCTCTCGCTCACCGTGCTCGCCCAGTCCGAGCGGGCCTCGGCCCGGCTCCTGGAGATCCTCGGCAGCGGGGCGGCTGTGCCGTCCGCCGACCGGCTTCCGGTCGACGCCGTCGAGGACCTGGTCGGGGACCGGTACGCGGACGTGGTCTCCGTCCATCCCGACCGGGTGCGGCTGCAGCGGCAGCTGCCGGCCGAGGACCTCTTCGGCGGGGCGCGGCGCCTCGACGCCACCGGCATAGGCCTGAATCTGCTGGTGCAGAACTTCTCCGGCCGGCGGCTCGTGCGGCTGGCCGAGTCGGGCTGCCGGATACGGCTGCTGTTCCTGAACCCGGCGAGCAGCGCCGTGAAGCGGCGTGAGCGCGAACTGGGCCTGAAGAAGGGCGAGCTGAGCCGCTCCGTGGAGATGAACATCCTCCATATGCGGCGGGTGCGCTCCAAGCTGCGCGATCCGGGCGCCTTCCAGATCCATGTCTTCGACGAGACGCCTCGCTTCACCGCCTACCTGGTGGACGGGGACGGGCCGGACGGCGTCGGGGTCGTCCAGTCCTATCTGCGCAAGGCGCGGGGGATGGAGGCGCCGGTCCTCGTGCTGCGCGGGGGTGGCCGGAACGTGGTGCGCTCGGGACCGCAGCCACGCGATGGCGATTACGGACTTTTCGCTACGTATCGGGATGAGTTCGAGTCGGTCTGGCTCGACTCCCGGCCGGTCTCCTGAGACCCGGCGCCCCTTGCCCGAGGGCCGTTGTCAGTGGCTCGTGCGAGGGTGTTCAGCACCACGGGGGAGATCACGTAAGGAGGCCCGATGGCTTGGCACGGGGAAGAGCTGGTCGGATTCGACCTGGAGACGACCGGCACCGAACCGCTGGAGGCGCGGATCGTGACGGCGTCGATCGTCGGCGTCCACGGCGGGCGCGTCGCGAGGCAGCGGGACTGGCTCGCCGACCCGGGGATCCGTATCCCGGCACAGGCGTCCGCGATCCACGGCATCAGCAGCGAGCGGGCGGCCGCCGAGGGGCGGCCGGTGCGCGAGGTCGCCGACGAGATCGCCGAGACGTTGACGGGGTACTGGTCGCGGGGGGTCCCGGTCGTGGCGTACAACGCGTCCTTCGACCTGACACTGCTCTCCGCCGAGCTGCGGCGCCACGGGCTCCCCTCGCTGAGCGAGCGGCTGGGCGGCGCGCCGATAGGTCCGGTCGTCGACCCGTACACCATCGACCGGGCCGTCGACCGCTACCGCCGCGGGAAGCGGACCCTGGAGGCGGTCTGCGCGGAGTACGGCGTCGTCCTCGAAGCGGCCCACCAGGCGGCGGCCGACGCGCTGGCCGCCGTGCGGGTGGCGGTCGCGATAGCCGAGCGGCACAGGTCGGTGGCCGAGCTGACCCCGGCGGAGCTCCATGAGCGTCAGATCGGCTGGTACCGCGTCTGGGCGGAGGACTTCCAGGACTTCCTGCGCCGCAAGGGCAGCCCGGAGGCGGTCGTCGACCCGACCTGGCCGCTGCGCGAGCCGGCCACGGTCGTCGGCTGACGACCGCCCGGCCGACGACTCCCCGAGGGCGCCCCCCCGACGCCGACGCTTTGTTCGGCGTCCGAGCGGTTGCGGTCAGCCGATCGGGTTCTCCGCCAGGAAGTCCAGGAGCAGCGAGTTGATCCGCTCGGGCTGGTCCAGCTGGAGCCAGTGACCCGCGTCCTCGACGCGCTCGTAGCGCCAGGTGCCGTCCACGTGCTTCCCGGTGCCGGTCATGGACTGCTCGGTCATGAAGCGGTCGCCGGGGGACCACACGCCCAGCACGGGGCCGGGCAGCGGCGGAAGAGGCAGGGCCGGGCCGAACTGGACCTCGGCGGGGATGCCCGCCCGGTAGATGTTCAGCGCGGCCGTCAGCGCGCCGGGCGCCCGCAGCGCTTCGATGATCGTCTCCGCGTCGGGGTGCTCGCCCAGCATCTCCCGGAGGTTGGCGAAGTCGTCCCGCGCGAGCCACTCCTCGGCCAGCCCCGGGAACTGGAACAGGAGCATGTACCAGGACCGCTGCTTCTGTTCGGAGCCCGCGGCGAGGACGGACGCCAGGTGGCCGACCGACAGGATGCTCAGACTCGCGACCCGCTCGGGCGCACCCTGGGCGAGACCCTGCACGATGCCCGAGCCCCAGTCGTGCCCGACGAGATGGACCCGGTCGATCTCCAGCCGGGCGAGGAGTTCGAGCAGATCGCCGACGTGCCTGCCCGGGTGGTACGCCTCCACGCCGCCCTCCGGCCGGCCCGAGGCGCCGAAGCCGCGCAGCGTCGGAGCGACGCACGTGTACCCGGCCGCGGTCAGGGCCGGCACCTGATGGCGCCAGAGATGGTGGCTGTCGGGAAAGCCGTGCACCAGCAGGACGGCCGGACCCTGGCCGCTCACCTCGACGTCGAGCGTCACCTCGGACAGTTCCACACGCATCACAACACCCCGATCGTGAGAGGGAATTCGAGCGGCGCGCCCCGCCAAGCCGTCAGAAGGGGTACCACCGCACCTCAGGGTCACCTTCCCGCAGCGAGGCCACGCGGCGCTCGAATTCGGCCAGTGCCTTGGGGTTCGTCGGAGCGTGCTGGGCCACCCAGGCGCAGCTCGCCGTCTCCCGGGCACTGCGCAGCACCGCGCACCCGTCCCACTCCCGCACGTCCCAGCCGTACGCCTCGGTGAACGCGTCGTACGCGGCCGGGTCGAGTCCGTACCGGTCCCGGGAGAGCGCGAGCACCACCAGGTCGTGCTCGCGCAGATCGGAGGAGAAGGTCTCCAGGTCGACCAGGACCGGCCCTTCGGGGCCGACGTGGACGTTACGGGGCAGCGCGTCCCCGTGGATCGGACCGGGGGCGAGGTGCGGGGTGAGGGCGGCCGCCGCCGGGGCGAAGGAGTCCCGCCGCTCGCGCAGGAAGGCCGCGTCGGCCGGGTCGATCGCGTCGCCGGCCAGCCGCAGCCACCGTTCGACCCCGCCGAGCAGTTCCCGGCGCGGAAGCGTGAGGCCGGCTGGCTCGGGCAGGGCGTGGATCCGTCGTAGCAGCGGCGCCAGATCGCGCGGCTCGGCCGGCCGGACGGCTTCCGGAAGCCGGTGCCAGAGGGTGACCGGATGCCCCTCCACCAGCCGCGGCTCGGGCTCCGCCGCCCGTACGGCCGGAATGCCCGCCTCCGCCAGCCATGCCGCGAGCGCCAGCTCCCGCTCGGCCCGGGGGAGCAGCTCCGCCTCCCGGCCGATCTTCACCACGAGATCGCCCACGGCGAAGACCGCGTTCTCCCCGAGCGCCAGCAGCGCCGCCCCCGGATCGCGCACAGCACCGACGCCCGCCGCACCGACGCCCGCCTCGCCGCGGCCCGCCGCACCGACGCCCGCCTCGCCGCGGCCCGCGAGGCCCGCGCCGACGCCCGCCTCGCCGCCTGACGGCAGCCCCGCGGCGGCCAGGATCTCCCGTGCCCGCGCCTCGTCCATCGCTCTCTCCCACCTGCCTGTGCGAATCAGCCAAAGTCTTGCATCCCTGCAGGTGGCCTTGACGAACCGACGGACCGTCAAGACCATGACGGAGGCCGAGGCGGCGTGGCAAAAGGCGCATAAGGGGTCGAATCTGTGAGTGTGCTGGCGACCGCGACGAAGCGGTCCGGCGGTCCCGGGACCACCGGCCGGAGACCAGGTCACGGGCGGGACCACAGCGCCTGGTTCCTGGTGCTGCCCGCGCTGATCCCCATCCTGATCCTCAGCGTCGGCCCGCTGCTCTACGGCATCGCCCTCGCGTTCACCGACGCCCAGTCCGGCCGCACCCAGGCCACCCAGTGGGTCGGCACGCTCAACTTCCAGGACCTGCTGCACGACACGCTCTTCTGGGACTCGTTCCGGATCGGCCTGCTGTGGGCCGTCGGCGTCACCCTCCCGCAGTTCCTGCTCGCCCTCGGTCTCGCGCTCCTGCTCAACCAGAACCTGCGCTTCCGCTGGCTGGCCAGGGCGCTCGCGATCATCCCCTGGGCCATGCCCGAGGTCGTCGTCGGCATCATGTGGCGGCTCGTCTACAACCCCGACGCGGGCATCCTCAACGAGACCATCCGCGATCTCGGCCTCGGAGAGGGCCAGGACTGGCTCACCGGGCTCGCCACCGCCCTGCCGGCCGTGATCCTCGTCGGCATCTGGGCCGGGATGCCCCAGACCACGGTCGCCCTGCTCGCCGGACTGCAGAACACCCCGCATGAACTCCACGAGGCCGCCGCCCTCGACGGCGCGGGCGCCTGGCGCCGCTTCCGTACCGTCACCTGGCCCGCGCTCAAGCCGGTCGCCCTCGCGATCACGGCCCTCAACTTCATCTGGAACTTCAACTCCTTCGCCCTGGTCTACGTGCTGACCAACGGCGGACCCGGCGGCCGCACCCGGCTCCCCATACTCTTCGCCTACGAAGAGGCGTTCCGCTACGGGCAGTTCGGATACGCCGCCGCGATGGGCTGTGTGATGGTCGCCGTCATCTCCGTGCTCCTCGCCCTCTATCTCGTCGGACGGCTGAAGGGGGACCAGGACCGGTGAGCACGCTCCGCACCAGCAGGCCCGCGAGGTTCGGCCAGTATCTGGCTCTGCTCGCGTATCTGGTCTTCCTCGCCTTCCCGTTCCTCTGGCTGATCTCCACCGCCTTCAAGCCGGCGACGGAACTGGGCTCGCTGCACCCGACCTGGATCCCGAAGGACCCGACCCTCGCCAACTTCCGGCAGGCGTTCGAGGAGCAGCCGCTGCTGCAGGCCGCGGGCAACAGCCTGATCGCCGCGCTCTTCGCGGCACTGATCGCCGTCGTCATCGCCACGCCCATGGCCTATGTGATGGCCCGCCACCGCGGCCGGCTCTCCACCGCCGCCACCGGCTGGGTCGTGATCAGCCAGGCCTTCCCCTTCGTACTGGTGATCATCCCGCTCTTCCTGGTCCTGAAGAACCTGCACCTGATCAACAGCCTCTTCGGCCTGGTCATGGTGTACGTGGTCTGGTCGCTGCCGTTCGCGCTGTGGATGCTCGTCGGGTACGTACGGGCCGTCCCTGCCGAACTGGAGGAGGCCGCGGCCGTCGACGGCGCCGGGAAGCTCCGTACGCTCGTCTCGGTCACGGCCCCGCTGCTCGCCCCCGGCATCGTCGCCACCGCGCTCTTCGCCTTCATCACCGCATGGAACGAGTTCTTCTTCGCGCTCGTCCTGCTCAAGACCCCGGAGAAGCAGACCTTGCCGGTCGTCCTCACCCACTTCCTCGGCGCGGAGGGCGTCGCCGATCTCGGACCGCTCGCCGCGGCCGCGTTCCTCGCGACGATCCCCTCGCTCGTCATCTTCGCGATCATCCAGAAGCGCATCACCGGCGGGATGCTGACCGGGGCGGTGAAGTCCTGATGCGCGTACGGGTGTTCACGGCGGCCGCGGCCGCGCTGGCGCTGCTGCTCACCGGATGCTCCGCCGGGGGCGACCCCGACGACGGCCCGATCCGGCTCCGCTTCCAGTCGCTGGCCTGGCAGAAGGAGTCCGTCGACGCCAACAAGGAACTGGTGAAGGAGTGGAACGCGGCCCATCCCGGCGTCCAGGTCGACTACGTCCAGGGCAGCTGGGACTCCGTCCACGACCAGCTCCTCACCTCCTTCGAGGGCGGGGAGGCGCCCGACATCATCCACGACGCCTCCGACGACCTGGCCGACTTCGCCTACGGCGGCTATCTCGCCGATCTCCGCACCCTCCTGCCCGAGCGGCTCAAGGCCGACATTCCCGCGCGGAGCTGGCAGACCACGACCTTCGGCGACGGGATCTACGGCGTTCCCTTCCTCCAGGAGCCCCGCATGATCATGGCGAACAAGCGGATCCTGGAGTCCTCCGGTGTCCGGATCCCGACGCCGGAGAAGCCCTGGAGCTGGGAGGAGTTCCGGCGGATCACCAGGGAACTGACAGCCACGATGGGCAAGGGGAGGTACGCGGTCGCCTGGCCCCTCAAGGAGCCGGTCTCCGTCAGCCTCAACCTGGGGCTCTCGGCGGGCGGGCAGCTCTTCCACCGGGAATCCGACGGCAGGGTGACCATCGGCTTCACCGAGGAGGACGGCGTCGTCCCCGGCACCATCCACGACCAGGTGAACACCGACGTCAGCGCCTCGCGCTCCACCCTCGGCACCGGCGGCTCCGACGCCCTGCCGGGCTTCTTCGGCGGCAAGTACGCGATGGTCCCGCTCGGCTTCTCGTACCGCCAGCAGATCACCCAGCAGGCACCCGAGGGCTTCGAGTGGATCGTGCTTCCGGCGCCCGCCGGGAAGGACGGGCTCGCGCAGGGCGTCAGTCCGCAGACGCTGTCGATCGCCGAGGACAGTCCGTACAAGAAGGAGGCGGCGCGGTTCCTCGACTTCTTCCTCCAGCCGGACAGCATGGTCCGCCTGGCGCGCGGCGACTGGATGCTGCCGACCGGCACGGCCGCGCTCGCGGACCCCTCCCTGCGCACCGCGAAGGACGGCTGGGCGACCGGAGCCGCCGTGGCCGAATATTTGCAGCCCGCGCCTGCGCAATCCGTGCGCGGCTACCCGGAATGGAAGGACAAGGTGGCCACCCCGGCGTACCAGGAGTACTACAGCGGCGCGATCGACACCGAGGAGCTGCGCAAGCGTCTGGTGGAGGACGGGAACCTGGTTCTCGCCCGCTATCAGCGTCGCTGAGCCGCACGCCGCGAGGCGACGCCCACCTATATGACTGGACGAGACGTCTCGTCTCGTTTACTGTGAAGCCATGACCGCCACTCCGCGCCCCGCCCATATCGCCATGTTCTCCATCGCCGCCCACGGCCATGTGAACCCGAGCCTCGAAGTGATCCGCGAGCTCGTCGCCCGCGGGCACCGCGTCAGTTACGCCATCCCCGCCTCCTTCGCCGAGAAGGTCGCCGCGACCGGCGCCACGCCCGTCGTCTACACCTCCACGCTTCCGACCGACGACGACCCGGACGCGTGGGGCACCGAACTCATCGACAACGTCGAACCCTTCCTCCGTGACGCGATCCAGGCGCTGCCCCAGCTCGCGGCGGCCTTCGACGACGACCGTCCGGATCTTGTCCTCCACGACATCACCGCCTACCCGGCTCCGGTCCTCGCACACCGGTGGAATGTGCCCGCCGTGGGACTCTGGCCGAATCTCGTCCCGTGGGAGGGGTACGAGGAGGAGGTCGCCGAGCCCATGTTCGCCGAGCTCAAGGCCTCGGAGCGGGGCAAGGCGTACTACGCCCGCTTCGAGAAATGGCTCGCCGAGCACGATGTCGACACGCACCCCGACCGGCTCATCGCCCGCCCCCGCAGGGCCCTTGCGCTCATCCCCGGGGCGCTCCAGCCGCATGCCGAGCGGGTCGACGAGTCCGTCTTCACCTTCGTCGGTGCCTGCCAGGGCGACCGGGCCGACCAGGGGGAGTGGCAGCGTCCGGCGGACGCGGAGAAGGTGCTCCTGGTCTCCTTGGGCTCGGCCTTCACCAAGCAGCCCGACTTCTACAAGGCGTGCATCGCCGCCTTCGGGGACCTGCCGGGCTGGCATGTCGTGCTCCAGATCGGCGCGTTCGTCGACCCCTCGGAGCTCGGCGAGATCCCGGCCGGCGTCGACGTGCGCTCCTGGGTCCCCCAGCTGGCGGTCCTGAGGCAGGCGGACGCCTTCATCACCCATGCCGGGGCGGGCGGCAGTCAGGAGGGGCTGGCCACCGCCACCCCGATGGTCGCGGTCCCGCAGGCCGTCGACCAGTTCGGCAACGCGGACATGCTCCAGTCCCTGGGTGTGGCCAGGCACCTTCCGATGGAGGAGGTGACCGCCGAGCGCCTGCGTGAAGCGGTGCTCGCTCTCGTCGAGGACCCCGAAGTGGCCCTCCGCGCCAAGGAGATCCAGGAGCGGATGGCGAGCGAGGGGGGAGCGCGCCGGGCGGCGGACCTGATCGAGGCCGAACTGTCCTAGGCCGTTACGCAATTGAGGGCCCCCGGTCACCGGGGGCCTTCTGCGTGCGTCGAGTTGGGGCGAGTTGACCGATTTATTATTACGAAAGCTTGTTGAGTAAGTCACAGGTGTACGAAGGTCTTGATTTGCACTCGTCAATGAGCAAGGGTTTCGAGGCAGCTACCGGAGAGTTTCCTTCCAGTGGCTCTTCCCCCCACAAATCCTGACGAGGAGACCCCTCTTCATGGCAATACACAAGCGTGTCCGCCGGACGAAGCTCATCGCCGTCTCGACCGCGATCGCGGCCGCGGCCGGAGTCACCGTCTTCACCACCCAGTTCGCCGGCGCGGCCCCCACGCCCGCCCTCGGAACTGTCTACGGCCTCGGCGCGGAAGGCGCCGTCGCAGGTAGCTACGTCGTTCTGCTGGACGAGAAGGCCGACAAGGGCGAGCTCGCGAAGGAGTACGGCGGCACCCTGCGCCGCAGCTACGACTCCGCGGTCAACGGCTTCTCGGTCAACGGGCTTTCGGAGACCGAGGCCAAGCGCCTCGCCGCCGACCCGGCCGTCGCCAAGGTCGTCCAGAACAAGAAGTTCTCCATCAACGCCACCCAGACGGACCCGCCCTCCTGGGGTCTGGACCGGGTCGACCAGGCCGAGACCGCCGGGGACAAGAAGTACACGTACCCCGACAAGGGCGGCGAGGGCGTCACCGCGTACGTCATCGACACCGGAGTCCGCGTCAGCCACGAGGACTTCGGCGGCCGTGCCGCCGACGGCTTCGACGCCATCGACAACGACAACACGGCCCAGGACGGCAACGGCCACGGCACGCACGTCGCCGGCACCATCGCGGGCACCGCCCACGGTGTCGCCAAGAAGGCCAAGATCGTCGCCGTCCGCGTCCTCGACGACAACGGCTCCGGCACCACCGAGCAGGTCGTCGCGGGCATCGACTGGGTGACCAAGAACCACCAGGGTCCGTCCGTCGCCAACATGAGCCTCGGTGGAGGCGCCGACCCCGCCCTCGACGACGCCGTCAAGAAGGCCATCGCCGCCGGCGTCACCTTCGGCGTCGCCGCGGGCAACGAGTCCTCGGACGCGGGCCAGGGCTCGCCCTCCCGTGTCCAGGAGGCGATCACGGTCGCCTCGTCCACCGAGGACGACCAGCAGTCCAGCTTCTCCAACTTCGGCTCCGTGGTGGACCTCTACGCCCCGGGCTCGGAGATCACCTCGGCCTGGAACGACAGCGACACCGGCACCAAGACCATCTCCGGTACGTCCATGGCGACCCCGCACGTGGTCGGTGCGGCAGCCGTCTACCTCGCGGGACACCCGGACGCCACCCCGGACCAGGTCGCCGAGGCCCTGGTCGCCGGAGCGACGCCCGACAAGATCTCCAACCCCTCCGAGGGCACCGCCAACAAGCTGCTCAAGATCGTCGAGTAGCGGCCCCGGCCCGATGACCGGCGGCCGCCGTGCCCTCCCCCACGGGGCACGGCGGCCGCCTTATCGTGTGACCATGACGAAGACGTACGCCGTTCTGCTGCGCGGAATCAACGTGGGCGGACACCGCAAGGTGCCCATGGCGGAGCTCCGTACCCTTCTCGACGGCCTCGGTCACCGCGACGTCAGGACCTACCTCCAGAGCGGGAACGCCGTCTTCACCACCGACGCCGACGAGCGCGGACTGGCTTCCGGCATCGAGGACGCCATCGAGAAGCGCTTCGGCTTCCGTGTCGACTGCCTCGTCCGCGACGCGGAGTACCTCGCCGCCGTCGCCGACGACTGTCCCTTCCCCGCCGCCGAGCTGGAGGGGAAGCAGCTCCACGTCACGTATCTCTCCGAGCGGGTCGACCCCGAGCGCTTCGCCGCCATCGACCAGCCGGCCTTCCTGCCGGAGGAGTTCCGGCTCGGCGACCGCGCGCTCTACCTGTACGCACCCGACGGCCTCGGCAGGTCCAAGCTCGGCGAGGCGCTCTCCCGCCCCGCCCTCTTCAAGGGGATCGTGGCCACCTCGCGCAACTGGAACACCGTGGTCAAGCTGGTGGAGATGACCCGCTCGTAGCGGTGAGGGACCCCACCTGCCCGTTCAAGATCATCCGGGTGCAGAATGACCCGTATGTCGATGACGAACATACCGAAAACGGCAACGATCGACGACGCCGCGCCGATCGGCCGCACCCTGACCCGCGCCTTCGACCACGACCCGATGATGCGCTGGTTCTTCCCCGACGACGCCTCGCGCGAGGCGTCGTTGGGCCGCTACTTCACCACGATCTTCACGCGGCAGTACGTCCGTCACGGGGTGTGCGAGCGTACCGAGGCGGCCGCCGCGTTCTGGGCGCCGCCGGAGGCGCAGGCCAAGGCCGTTCCCGACGCGGAGACCATCCGGGAACTCCAGGACATCCTCGGCGACCGGGCCCTGCTGTTCAGGGACGCCGTCGAGACCGCCGCGGCGCACACGCCCCAGGAGCCGCACTGGTCCCTGGCGTTGATCGGCGCCGACCCGGCCGTCCAGGGACAGGGGCACGGGTCCGCCCTGCTCCGCTCGGGTCTCGCCAAGGCCGACGCGGCGGGTCTGCCCACGTATCTGGAGTCCTCCAAGCCGTCGAACATCCCCGTCTACGAGCACTTCGGCTTCACCGTGCGTGAGGAGCTGCGGCTCCCGGGAGGCGGACCGGTGCTGTGGGGGATGTGGCGCGAACCGCGCGGCCCGGAGGCTTCGTAACGAACGTCAGGCCGGCGGGGAGTCGTCCGCGGCTCGCCAGGCGATCGCCAGACCCTCCAGCCACGCAGGGGGCAGCTCGGCGTCCTCCCACTCCGTCCGCAGCGCGGACGGAGTGGCGGTGAGTCGTTCGAGGACGGCGATGCTGGTGGGGGAGTGGATCAGGGAGTAGCGGCCGTGCACGGCGATACGGCTGCCGGGCCCGTACCGCGCGTACACCTGGGCCAGCCGGCTCCGATGGGTCTCGGCGAACTCCTCGAGCCGTCCCGCGTATCCGACCCGTTCGACGACGCCCATCGTGCCGAGGACCGCGGTGAGGACCTCGTCCGACACCTCGGGATCGAGATCCGAGGCGTGGCTGAACGCGAGGTAGAGCGGTGTCACGGCGACCTTCGCCCGCTCCACGTCCACCATCCCGACCGGGGTGCGCACACGCGCGGCGCCTTCCCGGCCGCTCCCGCGCAGGGGGTGGTCGGTCATGGCCGGGCCGATGGCGCGCCGCAGGGCCCGCTCGGCGAGGTTGACGAGTTCGCCGTCGACGGCCCGCGCGCCGGCGAGCCAGCCCGAGGCGTACGGCTCGTCGCCCTCCGGCGGGACCCCCAGGATCTTGCCGATCTCGCTGTGCGCCTCCGAGATCGCCCCGGCCTCGACGAGCGCGATCAGCTCCTCGGCGTCGACGTGGAACACTCCCGCGCGGCCGAGGAGTTCAAGGAGGGTCTTCTTCGCGTTCATGACGCTGGCGGAGTCCAGCGGGTGCTGGCCCTCTTCGGCGGTGTCGATGGTGTCCTCCTCGTCGGCCTCGGCCTGGTGCGGAGAGGCTTTCAGCTGGGGGTGGCCCTCGTCCAGCTTCTCAAAGATCGCCGGACGGGGTGGCCTTCCTAGCCGAGGGCTCGTTCCACCGTGGCGTAGGTGACGCCGTGGTCCGCCAGGGTCTCGGCGACGACACCGGGGCGGGCGGTGAGGGCGAGGAGCAGGTGTTCGTCGCCGATCGCCTTCTCGCGGCGGCCGAGACAGACACGCAGGGACCGCTCCAGCACACCCTTCGCCTCGCCGGTGAAGGGCCGGTGTCCGGAGCGACGGACCCGCCCGTCACGGTCGTCGGCGAGCGCGCCCGGACCGTGCGCCTCCTCGACCCGGGCGACGATCTCGGTCACGTCGATCCCGAGTCCCGCCAGCGCGTCCGTGTCCGCCTTGGACAGTCCGCCCCGTCGACGGGCGTCCGCGAGCGCCGCCTCCAGCGACTCCCGCCGATCCGTCACTCCCAGGGCCCGCAGGACGAAGGACGCCTTGGTCCCTTCCGCGTCGAGGAGCGCGAGGAGCAGATGCTCCTCGGTGACCACGGGGGCGCCCTGGCGTTCGGCCTGGACGACCGCCCCCTTCACCACCGCCCGGGCCCCCTTCGTGAAGCGCTCGAACATCAATGCCTCCCGTGCTTCTTGTGGACGGCCTGACGGCTCACGCCCAGCTCCGCGGCGATCTCCTGCCACGACCAGCCCTGGGCGCGGGCGCTGCGTACCTGAACGGCCTCCAGCTGTTCGAGGAGCCGCCTCAGTGCGGAGACGGCGCGGAGCCCGACCCGGGGGTCGCGATCACCCGCCCGCTCGGCGAGATCGGTTGCATCGGTCATGTTGTCAACCTACGTTGACAGCCCGCTCGTGTCAACCATGGTTGACACGAGCGGGCTGCGAAGCCCGGGCCCGCTAGGCGGCTCTGTCGGCGAGCGCGTCCAGGAGGGAGATGTCGGAGGCGTCGAGGCGGAGTGCGGCGGAGTCCAGGTTCTCCTCCAGATGTGCGAGCGAGCCCGTGCCGGGCGTCGGCAGCAGCACGGGGGAGTGGTGCAGCAGCCAGGCCAGCGCGATCTGTCCCCGGCTCGCCCCGAGCCGGTCGGCCACCGAGTCCAGCGCGGCCGCGGCCTCACCCGTCAGCGCGCCGTTGGCCAGCGGGAACCACGGCAGGAACGCCAGATCGTGCGCCTCGCACACCTTCAGCACAGCCGCCGACTCCCGGTCGAGGAGGTTGAAGCGGTTCTGCACCGAGACGATCGAGGACGTCAGCGTCAGCGCCTGCGTCAGTTGCTCCGCCGTCACCGAGTCCAGGCCGACGTGCCGGATCTTCCCCGCCGCGCGCAGCTCGTCGAGCGCGCCGAGCTGCTCCGCCATCGGCACCCGCGGATCGAGCCGGTGCAGCTGGTAGAGGTCGATGCGGTCCGTCCGCAGCCGCCGCAGGCTCGCCTCGCACATCTCCCGCAGCCGCTCCGGCCGCCCCTCGATGTGCCAGGCGCTGTCGCCGGTCCGTACGACCCCGCCCTTGGTCGCGACGACGAGCTCGTCCCGGTAGGGGTGCAGCGCCTCCGCGACCAGCTCCTCGGCGATACCGGGGCCGTAGTTGTCGGCGGTGTCGATCAGCGTGACGCCGCGATCCACGGCCCGCCGCAGGACGGCGACCGAATCCGCCCGCTCGCCGCGCGGCCCCCAGTAGCCGGGTCCGGTGAGTTGCGCCGTGCCGTATCCGAGTCGGCGTACGGGAAGACAGCCGCCCAGCGTGAACGTCTCCAAGACCATGGGTGGACGCTACAACAATCATGGACGGCCGCCGGAAGTGGCCCAGTTGACGGAGTCGTGATTGGACCGCCGACGGCGGCCGCCTGCTGGTTAGGCTCCTGCCATGACCACCGAAACGCAGCCCAGGACCGTCGTCGACTTCTACTTCGACCCCGCGTGCCCCTTCGCCTGGATCTCCTCCCGCTGGATGCTGGAGGTCGAACGGCACCGGGACATCGAGCTGCGCTTCCGGGTGATGAGCCTGTACTTCCACAACGTCGGCAACGAACTGCCCGAGTGGTACCGGGAGCTCGTCGACAAGTCGATCGGCCCGGTCCGGGTCGCGGCCGCGGCGGCCGAGAAGCACGGCGACGAGGTTCTGCGCCCGCTCTACACCGCGTACGGAACCCGCATCCACCAGGAGAAGCAGAAGGACTTCGACGCGGTGATCGCCGAGTCCCTGGCGGAGGTCGGCCTGCCGGCCGAGCTCGCCGAGGCCGCGCACGACGACACGTACGACGAGGCGGTCCGCCGCAGCCACGACGCCGGCAAGGACCCGGAGGCGGACGGCTACGTCGGCACGCCGACGATCCATGTCGACGGCACGGTCTGGTTCGGGCCGGTCCTGCGGGCCATCCCGCGCGGCCCGAAGGCGGCCGAGCTCTTCGACAGCTTCCGGGTGCTCGCAGGCCACTCCGACCTCTTCGAACTCAAGCGGACCCGGACCGGCGGGCTCGACTTCGGCTGAACCCCCGGGCTGTCGCGATTCTTCAAGAGCGGCGGCAGCGGCCCGTCCTAGCCTCGGCGGCATGAACGACATCCACGTCCACCTCACCGTCGCCGCCGCCGAGGCCGCCCGTATCGCCCGCGGTGTCACCGCCGACCAACTCGCCCGGCCGTCCGTCTGCGCCGACTGGACCGTCCGCGAGCTCGTCAACCACCTCGTCCTCTACACCGGCCACGGCCTGGAGCACCGCGCCCGGCGCCGACAGCTCCCCGAGGAGATCGTCCGGCGGGACTTCACGGCGGACGCCGACTGGGCGCGGCGATACGCGGACCAGCTCGACCGCGCGCTCGCGGCCTGGGAGAAGCCGGACGTCTGGGACGGCGAGGTGGACACCGGCCACGTGACCATGCCGGCGACGGTCATCGCCTCGCTGCTCGTCAAGGAACTCGCCCTGCACGGCTGGGACCTGGCCCGCTCCACCGGTCAGGACCTCACCGTCCCGGAGGCGACGGGGCGCTTCCTGCTCGGCGTCGTCGAGGAGCACGCCGAGACCTACCGCCGTTACGACGGCTTCGCCGAGCCCTTCGAGGCCCACCACGACGCCCCCGCCTTCGCCCGCGCCCTCGCGACCAGCGGCCGCGACCCCAGAGGCTAGGGGGTGTCCGGCGGACCGGGGCCGGGGAACGCAGGAACGCCGGTACGTCAGTCGGCGAGCAGCCGCCATGCCGTGAGCGCGAGCCTGGCCCGGGTCAGACCGGTGGGGTCGGTGAGGTCGATGCCCAGCGTCCTGCCGATCTGTTCGATACGGCGGGCGACACTGCTGTGGTGCAGATGGAGGAGGTCGGCCGCGCGGCGCAGCGAGCCGGTGGCGCAGTACGTGTCCAGCGTCTCCAGGTCCTCCGGGGCGGCGGCGACGCGGGCGATCCCGGCGACGTCGGCGTTGTCACGCGAGGTTTCCCGCGGGACCTCGGCCAGCAGGGCCAGCGCGCCCAGGTCGGCGTGGTGGACGACGGGTTCGCGCGGGCTGGTGAAGCGGAGGGCGGTGCGGGCCTCCCGCCAGGACCGGTGGGGGCTGTCCGCGGCGCCGATGCCCGCGCGCGCGTCTGCCGGAAAGCGGTCCCGGTGCACGGTGGTCGCCAGGATGACGCCCACGTCGGCGAGAGGCGCCGCCTTCACCGGGCGGGACGGGCAGACCAGGCCGCCGATGCGGTCCAGCGGGACCCGGGAGCGTACGGCGACGACGCGGACCGGCACGTCGGCGGCGAACCCCAGGAGCCGTAACGCCCGTGCTCTGGCCGCCTCGTCGGTCTCGGCGCTGATAGCCAGCTCGACGAGGGCCGGGTCGGCCATGGTGGTGCGGGCCGGGCCGTACCGCTCGACGGCCGCCGCGGCGGCGAGGGCGAGCCGGTCGAGGAGGACGTCGTCGAGCTGGTTGACCGGGCCGCCGCGTTCCAGCCACACCGTGCCGATCTCCTCCTCGTCGAGGACGATCGGCACCGTGGTCGTGGCGGGTGCGGGCGGGGCGGTGGCATCCCTGCCCTCGGGGGAGACCCTGATCGACCGCCCCGTGCCGTGGACCCGGATCCCGGCCACGCACTCGGCAAGGCCCGCCGAGGCCCGCGCGAGCGCCGGGAGGTCCACGCGCCGGCGCATCAGCGTGTCGTAGAACGCGACGATGCGGATCGCGCCGTCGACGTACGGATCAAGTCCCGACAGCCGTACCGCCAGTGCCTCCATGCCTGAAGGATAGAAGGAGGAGGGCGCGCCGGTCGGCGCGTCATCGGGACGGGACGCGCGACGGATGGCGGATGACCCCTCGGGCGGCGAGCCCCAGGATGATCGGCATGGATCCCGAACTCGAAGCATTCGTCCCGCTGTTCCCCCGACTCCCGGTGGCCGACCCGGCCGCCGGGCGCAAGATCTACTCCGAACTGGCCGCCGCCAAGCCGGCACCGGACACCGCGGACCTGGAGATCGAGGACCGCGTCGTGCCCGCCGGTCCGGCCGTGCCGGTGCGGATCTACCGTCCGCGCGGTGCCCGCGGTGCCTTCATCTGGCTGCACGGCGGCGGCTACGTCATGGGTGACGTGGACACCGAGCACCCGTGGGCCACCCGACTCGCCCAGGATTCCGGCTCGGTGGTGATCTCGGTGGGCTACCGTCTGGCCCCCGAGCACCCCTTCCCGGCCGCCCTGGACGACGCGTACGCCGTCCTGACCTGGACGGCCGAGCACGCCGACGAACTCGGCATCGACCCGGAGCGGATCGCGGTCGGCGGTCACAGCGCCGGCGCGGGGATCACTGCGGCGGTGACCTTGCGGGCGCGCGACGAGCAGGGGCCTCGGATCTGCTTCCAACTGCTCAACGAGGCATCGCTCGACGACCGTCAAGAGACCTGGTCTGCACGGCACTTCACCGACACGCCCTGGTCCGATCGCGATGTCGTCACCGCCTCGTGGCGGCACTACCTGGGCTCCGCGCCCGCCACCCCGTACGCCGCGCCGGCCCGGGCGGCCGACCTGTCCGGCCTGCCACCCGCCTACATCGCCACCGCCGAGTTCGACCCGAACCGCGACGAGGACATCACCTACGCGCTGCGCCTGCTGCAGTCGGGCGTCTCCGTCGAACTGCACCAGTGGCCCGGGACCTTCCACGGGTCACAGGCGATCCTCTCCGCCGAGATCTCCCAGCGGCAGATCGCCGACCTCGGTGCCGTCCTGCGCCGCGCGCTGTCCGCGTGAGCGTCCCGTCCCCCGCATCCATCACGAAAGGACCGACGTCTTGAAGATCCGAATGGTGTTGTGCGCGAGCGTCGTCGCGCTCGGCGTGGGTGCCGGCACGGTGGCGGCAGCCCCCGCGCCGCCCCACGAGACGAGGACCGTGCCGTCGACCGACTTCGACGGGGCGGAGCCGAAGAACCGGGCGGAGCTGAAGTCCGCCCTCGACGGAGTCCACCGGGCCGGGATTCCGGGCGTGTACGCCGAGGTGCGCGATGCCGGCCGGACATGGCGCGGCGCCTCCGGGGTCGCCGATGTCAGGACCGGCCGCCCCGTCACGCCCGACATGCGGCACCGCGTCGGCAGCATCACCAAGACCTTCACCGCCGCGGCGATCATGCAGCAGGTCGAGCAGGGCCGGATCAGGCTCGACGCGCCGATCGGCGACCATCTGCCGCATCTCGTACCGGGAGAGCGCGGCAGGAAGATCACCGTACGGATGCTGCTCAACAACACCAGCGGCATCCCGGACTACATCCCCTACGCGTTCCCGTCCCTCCAGGGGTTCCCGGACGTCTCGTCCACGAGCCTGGACGACAACCGGTTCCGGCGGTTCCACCCCGTCGAGCTGATCAGGCTGGGGCTCGACGCACCCCCCACCGGCGAGCCCGGAGGTCCGGTCGGGGTGTACTCGAACACCAACTACCTGCTGCTCGGCCAACTCCTGGAGCGGGTGACCGGCACCACGGCCGAGAAGTACATCACCCGGAACGTCATCGAGCGCGCCGGGCTCCGCGACACCGGGTTCCCGACCGGCCCACGCATCGAGGGGCCGCACTCGCGGATGTACGAGGCCCTGTGGGGCGCGCTCGAACCGCCGCGCGACTACAGCGTCTACGACATGTCCTGGACCGGGACGGGAGCCGCGCTGGTGTCGACCATGCCGGATCTCAACCGCTTCTACGGCAGGCTCCTCGACGGCGGGATCGTCAGCCGGTCGTCGCTGACGGAGATGCAGCGCACGATCCCGGTCGTCGCCCTGGACGGAACGATGATCCAGTACGGACTCGGCCTGCACCGCCTCGACATCCCGGGATGCGGAACCTTCTGGGGCCACGACGGCACGGTCTGGGGGGCCGGAACGGTCTCCTGGACCCGCTCCGACGGCGCCCGCCAGATGTCCTTCGGCGTCAATCTCCAGAGGTGGAACGAGGTGGACTCCTCCGGTACCCCGCGGCACCACCCCATCGACGACGCACTGGCGACACTCGACCACCGGGGCCTGTGCGCCCCGGACCGGGGAGCGCGACCGGACGGGTCCTAGCCCGCCGCCCGCGTCGCGAGGTTCTCCACGCGCGACGCGAGATTCTGCTCGAACCGTTCGATCAGCAGCCGGGCCAGCTCCGGGGACGGGCCGAGGACGTCCGCCAGGTGGTCGGCCTCCGCCGAGCCCGCCGCGATGCGGTCCGGCAGCCGGCCGGGGGCGATGACGTACGGGGCCACCGCCACGCGGCGCACGCCGTCGGCGCGCAGCGCGCGGACGGCGTCCTCGGTCCGTGGGAGTGATGCGGAGGCGAACGCAGGCCGCACGGAGCACCAACCGGTGCGCCGCAGCTCCCGCGCCGTTTCTGCGATCGCTGCGATCGCCTCCGGGTCCGTGGAGCCCGCCGAGGCCAGGACGACCCCGGTCGAGCTCTTTTCGCCGGGGGTCAGCCCGGCCTCGTACAGCCGTCGCTCCACCGTCGCGACGAGCAGCGGCGAGGGGCCGAGCACCTCCGCGCGGCGGATCCGCAGGGCGGGAGGTGCCTGGCCCAGGACGGCGGGGATGTCGGCCTTCGCGTGGAAGGCCCGGGTCAGCAGCAGCGGCAGGGCCACCACGTCCCGTACCCCGTCGGCCGCGAGCCGGTCCAGGACTCCCGGTACCGACGGCAGGTTGAAGTCCAGGAACGCCGTCTCCACGCGCAGCCCGGGCCGCAGCGCCCGGGCACGGCGCACCAGCGCGTGCACGGTCGCCGCGTGCCGCGGATCGCGGCTGCCGTGGGCGATGACGAGAAGAACGGGGGCGCTCATGTCAGGCCTTCACCAGCAGTCCGCGACGGCGCAGTACCGCGCGCTCCAGCGGGCTGAAGATCAGCAGGTCGATGGCGACACCGACGAGCAGGATCAGGATGATCGCGAGGAAGATCCCCGGCATGTCGAAGTTGTTCCGGCCGTTCTCCAGCAACTGGCCGAGTCCCAGACCCAGGTCGGGCGAGGAGGCGATGATCTCGGCGGCCATCAGCGAACGCCAGGAGAAAGCCCAGCCCTGCTTCAGACCCGCGAGATAGCCCGGCAGCGCGGCCGGCATCACGATGTGCCAGGCACCCTTGAGCCCGGTGGCCCCGAGGGTGCGTCCGGCCCGCAGGAAGAGCGGCGGGACCTGGTCGACGCCGGCCACCAGACCGTTGGCGATCGACGGCACGGCGCCCAGCAGGATCACCGTGTACATCATCGAGTCGTTGAGCCCGATCCACAGCACGGCCGGGGCGACCCAGGCCACGGACGGCAGCGACTGCAGTCCCGCGAGGACCGGTCCGATGGCGGCCCGGACGAACTTCACCCGGGCGACGAGCAGACCCAGCGGGGTGCCGATCGCGAGCGCCATCAGGAAGCCGAGCAGGGCGCGCGACACGCTGGTCCAGAGGACTTCGAGGAGCGTGCCCTCCATCCACATGGTGGTCACGCTGTCCCACACCGCGGACGGCGGCGGCAGCTTGGACTCGTCGGTGACCTTGGCCATCACCAGGAGCTGCCACACCACCAGCACCAGGGCGACGGCGATGACGGGCGGCAGGACCTTGCCGGTGAGGACCTCGCGCACCGGGGTGCGGCGGACCTGCACCGCGTCCAGCGCGTCGAGGCCCGCCTCCAGACCGGCCAGGTCGTCGGCCTTCGCGGCCGTCGTGGTGGTCGTGTCAGTGCTGGCCATGGCGGCGGATCTCCCCACGCAGTTCTTCGGTGATCTCGACGGAGAGCTCCGCCACGGCGGCGTCCTCGATGCGGCGCGGCTGCGGGATGTCGATGGTCCACTCCCGGGCGATCCGCCCCGGCCGGGACGACAGCAGCACCACGCGCTCGGCCAGCCGCACGGCCTCGCGCACGTTGTGGGTGACGAACAGCACCGACAGCCGCGTCTCCCGCCAGATGCGGGTCAGCTCGTCGTGCAGCACGTCGCGGGTGATCGCGTCGAGCGCCGCGAACGGCTCGTCCATCAGCAGCAGATCGCTGGCCTGGGCGAGCGCCCGGGCCAGCGCCACACGCTGGCGCATACCGCCGGACAGCTCGTGCACCCGCTTGCCGTACGAGCCGGAGAGCCGCACCAGTTCGAGCAGGCGCTCGGCCTCCGGGCGGCGCTCGGCCTTCGGCACCCCGCGCAGCCGCAGGGCCAGTTCGATGTTCTTGCCCGCGGTGAGCCACGGGAAGAGGGCGTGCTCCTGGAACATCAGGGCCGGCCGGCCGCCGGGGGTCTCGATGGACCCCGCGGACGGCCGGTCGAGCCCGGCGACCAGGTTGAGCAGGGTGGACTTTCCGCACCCCGAGGCGCCCAGGAGGGTGACGAACTCGCCCGGGGCGACATCGAGCGAGATGTCGTCGAGCACGAGCTGTCCGCCGCTGGGTCCGCCGAAGGACTTCGAGACGTGCTCGATACGGGCGGCGTGCGTCACCGCCGTACGGTCGTCGGCCTTGGCGAGCGTCGCGGTCGTGGCCATGGTCGTCACCTCCTGGGTATGAGCTGCGGACTGGTTACTTGACGCCGAGACCGGCGTCGGCGACCTCGGGCTGCCCGGCGGTCTTCAGGACCTTGTTGAGCGGCTTCAGGTCGTAGATGCCGGCCAGGTCGGGCTGCTTGAGCAGACCGGCCTTCACCGCGTGGTCCGCCTGGGCCTGCAGGGTGGCGGCCAGCGGGTCGTTGATGAACTGGATCGACGGCCAGGCACCGTCGAGGACCTTCGCGCCGAGCGGCTTGCCGGTGAGCTCCTCGAGCTTGGCGTTGGCCGACTCCTTGGCCTTCGCCTGGTTGGCGTTGATCCACTCGTTGGTCTTCACCGTGCCGCGCAGGACCGCCTCGACGACGTCCGGGTGCTCGCTGAGGAACTTCTGCGACACGATGATGTTCGTGATCACGAACTTCTTCTCGGGCCACAGCGTGGACTCGTCGAGCAGGACCTTGCCGCCCTCGCTGACCAGCTTGGAAGCGGTCGGCTCCGGCACCCAGGCACCGTCGATCGAGCCGGACTTGTAGGCGTCCGGGGTGACCTTGTTGTCCGTACGGAGCACGGAGACGTCGCCCTTGCCGCTCTGGGCGTCGACCTTCCAGCCCTTCTCCGAGATCCAGTTGAGGAAGGCCACGTCCTGCGTGTTGCCGAGCTGCGGGGTGGCGATCTTCTTGCCCTTGACGTCGTCGAGGGACTTGATCCTGTCCGGGTTCACGACCAGCTTCACACCACCCGACGCGGAGCCGGAGACGATGCGGAGGTTCTTGCCCTTGGACTTGGTGTAGCCGTTGATCGCGGGGGAGGGGCCGATGAAGCCGATGTCGATCGAGTCGGCGTTGAGCGCCTCGATCTCGGAGGGGCCGGCGTTGAAGGTCGAGACCTTCAGCTGCGTGCCGCCCAGCTCCTTCTGGATGATGCCCTCCTGATCGCCCACCAGGGCGGTGGCATGCGTCAGGTTCGGGAAGTACCCGAGTCGTACCGTGTCGGCCGAGAGCTTCTCGCCCTCGGCGGCCACCTTCTTCTCGTCGTTCTTGGCCTGTGAGCCGTAGCCGCAGGAGGCGAGTGCGCCGATCAGCAGCGGCAGGGCCGCGGCGGCGGCGAGTGAGCGGCGCAGGGTGGTACGGGAGGCAGGCACGGAGGTGTTCCCCTCAGGGTCTTCGAAGTCTTCTTCGTCTGTGTCGTTCGGAGTGCAGCGGGTGGAGCGGGATCGCGCCGCGTACGCGGCGCATCGGCGTCAGCACGCACATCGCGCGACACCTCCGCGGCCCGCGCCGAGCGCGCCGGAACCCACCCGGCCGCCCTCCTTGGCGAAGGTGCTGTAGACGTCGATGCTCATCAGAAGTCCCACCCTTCGTCCTCGGTGGTCTCCGTGACGGCCGCCGCCTCGGCGCCGGCGAACGCCTCGCCCGCCATGCCCGCCGCGAGCGTGGTTCCGTCCGCGGGGTCGATCAGCAGGAACGAGCCGGTACGGCGGGAGTCGGCGTACGCGTCGAGCGCGAGCGGCTCGGCGGTACGGACCTTGACGCGGCCGATGTCGTTGGCGACCAGCTGCCCCGGCTCGGGGTGCTGGGAGAGGTCGTCCAGGGTCAGCCGGGACGGGATCTCCTTGACGATCGCCTTGACCGTACGGGTGGTGTGCTTCAGCAGCACCCGCTGCCCGACGGTCAGCGGCTGGTCCGCCACGTGGCAGACCGTCGCCTCGACGTCCTGGCTGGTGGCGGGGGCGTCACCGGCCGGCGCGAGGAGGTCGCCGCGCGAGATGTCGATGTCGTCGGCCAGCCTTATCGTCACCGACTGCGGGGCCCAGGCGATGTCGACCGACTCGCCCAGCGCGTCGATCGCGGTGATCGTGGACGTCCTGCCGGAGGGCAGGACGGTGATCTGCTCGCCGACCCGGAAGGCGCCGGCCGCGATCTGCCCCGCGTAGCCCCGGTAGTCCGGGTGCTCGGCGGTCTGCGGACGGATCACGTACTGCACCGGGAAGCGCGCGTGGCAGGCCGTCAGGTCATGGCTGACCGGGACCGTCTCCAGGTGCTCCAGGACGGTCGGACCGCCGTACCAGTCCATGTTGGCGGACGGCTCCACCACGTTGTCGCCGGCCAGCGCCGAGATCGGGATCGCGGTGATCTCCGGGACGCCGAGCTCGGAGGCGTACCGCGTGAACTCCTCGGCGATCGCGGCGAAGACGGGCTCCGCGTAGTCGACGAGGTCCATCTTGTTCACGGCCAGGACCACGTGCGGCACCCGCAGCAGCGCGGCGACGGCCGCGTGGCGGCGGGTCTGCTCGACCACACCGTTACGGGCGTCGACCAGGACCACGGCCAGCTCGGCGGTCGAGGCGCCGGTGACCATGTTCCGGGTGTACTGCACGTGCCCGGGGGTGTCGGCGAGGATGAACCGGCGGCGCGGGGTCGCGAAGTAGCGGTAGGCCACGTCGATGGTGATGCCCTGCTCGCGCTCGGCGCGCAGTCCGTCGGTCAGCAGCGCCAGGTCGGGCGCTTCCTGGCCGCGCTTGAGGGACGCGGCCTCGACGGCCTCCAGCTGGTCGGTGAGGACCGACTTGGAGTCGTGCAGGAGGCGTCCCACCAGGGTGGACTTGCCGTCGTCGACGGAGCCCGCGGTGGCGAAGCGCAGCAGGGTGGTGGCCGCCACGTCGGCGAACTGCTCGGTGGTGCTCGTCATGGCTAGAAGTACCCTTCGCGCTTGCGGTCTTCCATCGCGGCCTCGGACATCTTGTCGTCGGCGCGGGTCGCGCCCCGCTCGGTGAGGCGGGAGGCGGCGATCTCGGCGATCACGGCGTCGAGCGTGGTCGCGTCGGAGTCGACGGCGCCCGTGCAGGACATGTCACCGACGGTGCGGTAGCGGATGAGCCGCGTCTCCACCGTCTCGGACTCCTTCGGACCGCCCCACTCGCCGGCCGTCAGCCACATGCCGCTGCGGGCGAACACCTCGCGCTCGTGGGCGAAGTAGATCTCGGGGAGTTCGATCTTCTCCCGCTGGATGTACTGCCACACGTCGAGCTCGGTCCAGTTGGAGAGCGGGAAGACGCGGACGTGCTCGCCGGGGGCGTGGCGGCCGTTGTAGAGCTGCCACAGCTCCGGGCGCTGGCGGCGCGGGTCCCACTGCGAGAACTCGTCGCGCAGCGAGAACACCCGCTCCTTGGCGCGGGCCTTCTCCTCGTCGCGACGGCCGCCGCCGAAGACCGCGTCGAAACGGTGCTGCTGGATCGCCTCGGTCAGCGGCACCGTCTGGAGCGGGTTGCGCGTCCCGTCGGGACGCTCGCGCAGCTTCCCGGCGTCGATGTACTCCTGCACGGAGGCGACGTGCAGCCGCAGCCCGTGCTGCGCCACGACGCGGTCGCGGTACTCGATGACCTCGGGGAAGTTGTGACCCGTGTCGACGTGCAGCAGCGTGAACGGCACCGGCGCGGGCGCGAACGCCTTGAGCGCCAGGTGCAGCATGACGATGGAGTCCTTGCCGCCGGAGAAGAGGATCACCGGCCGCTCGAACTCGCCCGCCACCTCACGGAAGATGTGGACGGCCTCGGACTCGAGCGAGTCCAGGTGCGACAGCGCGAACGGGCTGTCGGTCTCCTCATGAACATGGGCAACGGTGGTGGTCACGCCAGGCCCCTCTCGGTGAGCAGCGCGTGGAGCTGCGCCGCGGACTCCTGCACGGTCTGGTTCTGGGACTCGATCCGCAGATCGGGGTTCCGCGGCTCGTCGTACGGGTCGTCGACCCCGGTCAGGCCGCTGAGCTCGCCCGCGGCCTGCTTGGCGTACAGCCCCTTCACATCGCGTACGGAGCACACGTCCACCGGAGTGGCGACATGCACCTCGACATAGGGGGTGCCCTCGGACTGGTGACGCTTGCGGACGGCCTCGCGGCTGTCCTCGTACGGAGCGATGACCGGGACCAGGACCTTCACGCCGTTCGAGGCCAGCAGCTCGGAGACGAATCCGATCCGCTGCACGTTGGTGTGCCGGTCCTCGCGGCCGAAGCCGAGGCCCGCGGAGAGGAACTCGCGGATCTCGTCGCCGTCGAGCACCTCGACGCGGTGGCCCTCGCCGCGCAGCGTGGCGGCGAGTTCGTATGCGATCGTGGTCTTGCCGGCGCTCGGCAGGCCCGTGAGCCAGATGGTGGCACCGGTCACGTGGTTCTCCTGGGAAGTCTCTGTGGTGGTCATCAGCCGTGCAGCCCGCATTCGGTCTTGGTCCGGCCGGCCCAGCGGCCGGCCCTGGCGTCCTCGCCCTCGGCGACGCGGCGGGTGCAGGGCGCGCAGCCGACGGAGGCGTAACCGTCCATGAGGAGCGGGTTGGTGAGGACGCCGTGCTCGGCGACGTACGCGTCGACGTCGTCCTGCGTCCAGCGGGCGATGGGGGAGATCTTGACCTTCTGCCGCTTCTCGTCCCAGCCGACGACCGGGGTGTTCGCCCGGGTCGGGGACTCGTCCCGGCGCAGCCCCGTCGCCCAAGCGCGGTACGCGGTCAGGCCGTCCTCGAGCGGCTTGACCTTGCGCAGGGCGCAGCACAGGTCCGGGTCGCGGTCGTGCAGCTTCGCGCCGTGCTCGGCGTCCTGCTCCTCCACCGACCGACGCGGGGTCAGGGTGATGACGTTGACGTCCATCACCGCGTCGACCGCGTCCCGGGTGCCGATGGTCTCGGGGAAGTGGTAGCCGGTGTCGAGGAAGACGACGTCGACTCCGGGCATGGCGCGCGAGGCGAGGTGGGCGACCACGGCGTCCTCCATGGAGGAGGTGACGCAGAAGCTCTTGCCGAAGGTGTCGGCCGCCCAGCGGAGGATCTCCAGTGCGGAGGCGTCCTCCAGGTCGCGGCCGGCCTGCTCGGCGATCGCCTTCAGGTCGGTGGCCTCGGCGGCCTGAGTCGTCGTCATATCGGATCCCCTCCAGTGGAGTTGCTCGAAGTGCCCGGAGCGAGGAGCCCCAGGAACTTCAACTGGAAGGCTCGACTGCACGCCCGGCATTCCCAGGCTCCGTGACCGTTCTCGTGCGGGAACAGGTCCTCGTCGCCGCAGTACGGGCAGTAGAAGGGCGCGGCTCGCTCGCTCATACTGTGTCCCTCGTTTCGCTCTCCCCCGTAGCCCTTCGGGCACGGGAGGTGCCCCCAGCGCTCACGAAAGGGCCTCTTCCGAGGCGCGCGCCGCCCAGGTGGCGAAGCGCTCGCCGTCCTCGCGCTGCTCCTGGAAGCGCGTGAGGACCCGCTCGACGTAGTCCGGCAGCTCGGCCGAGGTGACCTTCAGGCCACGGACCTTGCGGCCGAAGCCGGCCTCCAGGCCGAGGGCGCCGCCCAGGTGGACCTGGTAGCCCTCGACGCGGTTGCCCTCGTCGTCGAGGACCAGCTGGCCCTTGAGACCGATGTCCGCCACCTGGATACGGGCGCAGGCGTTGGGGCAGCCGTTGATGTTGATGGTGATCGGCTCGTCGAACTCGGGGATGCGGCGCTCGAGTTCGTCGATGAGCGAGGCGCCGCGCGCCTTGGTCTCGACGATCGCCAGCTTGCAGAACTCGATGCCGGTGCAGGCCATCGTGCCGCGCCGGAACGGCGAGGGGTTGACCCGCAGGTCCAGGGACTCGAGGGCGGAGACGATCGACTCGACCTGCCCCTCCTCGATGTCCAGGACGATCATCTTCTGCTCGGCGGTGGTACGGACCCGGCCCGAACCGTGCGCCTCGGCGATCTCCGCGATCTTGGTGAGCGTGGTGCCGTCGACCCGGCCGACGCGCGGCGCGAAGCCGACGTAGTAGCGGCCGTCCTGCTGCTTGTGGACGCCCACGTGGTCGCGCCACTGGCCGGCGGGCTGCGCCGGGGCGGGCCCGTCCGTCAGCTTCCGCTTCAGGTACTCGTCCTCCAGGATCCGGCGGAACTTCTCGGGACCCCAGTCGGCGACGAGGAACTTCAGGCGGGCGCGGGTGCGCAGCCGGCGGTAGCCGTAGTCGCGGAAGATCGAGATGACGCCCTCGTAGACGTCCGGGACCTCGTCGAGCGAGACCCAGGTGCCGAGGCGGACGCCCAGCTTGGGGTTGGTGGAGAGACCGCCGCCGACCCAGACGTCGAAGCCGGGGCCGTGCTCCGGGTGGTTCACGCCGACGAAGGCGATGTCGTTGATCTCGTGCGCCACGTCGAGCAGCGGCGAGCCCGAGACGGCCGACTTGAACTTACGGGGCAGGTTGGAGAAGTCCTTGTTGCCCACGATCCGGCGGTAGATCTCGTCGATGGCGGGGGTGCCGTCGATGATCTCGTCCTCGGCGATCCCGGCGACCGGGGAGCCGAGGATGACGCGCGGGGTGTCACCGCAGGCCTCGGTGGTCGACAGACCGACCGCCTCCAGGCGGTTCCAGATCTCCGGGACGTCCTCGATGCGGATCCAGTGGTACTGGACGTTCTGCCGGTCGGTGATGTCGGCGGTGCCCCGCGCGAACTCCTGCGAGATCTCGCCGACGACCCGCAGCTGTTCGGTCGTCAGCCGGCCGCCGTCGATACGGACCCGGAGCATGAAGTACTCCGCGTCCAGCTCCTCCGGCTCCAGGACACCGGTCTTGGTGCCGTCGAGGCCTTCCTTGCGCTGGGTGTAGAGGCCCCACCACCGCATACGGCCGCGCAGGTCGTTGGGGTCGATGGAGTCGAATCCACGCTTGGAGTAGATCGTCTCAATACGTGTCCGCACATTGAGACCGTCGTCGTCCTTCTTGAACTGCTCATTGCCGTTCAGCGGGGTGAAGTGCCCCACGGCCCACTGACCCTCGCCACGGTGACGGCTCACCTTGCGGCGGGGCGTTGCGGGTGCGGGGTTTTCGGGGGTGGCGGCCATGGCGTTTTGTCCTTCGGGACTGCGGGAGGGCGGCTCTGACCTGCACACTCGTGCTGCGGTCAGGGGACGGCGCGACGGTGCGCAGTGGGTGGGTCAGAAAGGGAGATCGCGGCGGTGCTGGTTCTCTCAGCGCACCGGACACATGGCGCTGGACATGCGGCCGAGGTCGACGTGCCGCCGACTCACCAAGGCAATTCCAGTTCCAGACATGACGGAAGCGTGTCACGGGACTTTGGACCCAGTCCAGCTTCGTCCGGAATGTGGACACGACCGTCCCGCATCGCGAGACGGTGTGCCGTGGGTCACTTTCGGCTGGTCAGGAAGGTGTCAGGCGTGTGCGCCGGGCCAGGGGCCGGGCGTCTCGGACTCCTCGACCTCCTCCACCTTGGTGTCGAAGAGCCGGAAGCCCCGCCGCAGATAGTTGTCCATCGCGTGCGGTCCGTCCAGCGAGCAGGTGTGGAGCCACACCCGGCGCGTCTCCTCGCGGTCCGGCCAGCGGTCGGCCAGGTCCCAGGCGCGCTGGACACCGTACGAGAGCAGATGGCCGCCGATCCGGCGCCCGCGGAAGGCCGGGATCAGTCCGAAGTAGACGATCTCGACGACACCGTCGTCCTGCGGGTCGAGCTCGACGTATCCGGCCGGTGTGCCCCGGTCGTAGGCGACCCAGATCTCGGCCCCGGGCTTCTCGACGATCTCCAGCCACTGCTTGTACGTGAGCGACAGCCGATCGTTCCAGCGGATGTCAGCCCCGACCGCCGTATAGAGGAAGCGGCTGTATTCGGGAGAGGGCACCTCGGCCCGCTTGATCGTGACCTCGTCGCCCTCGGGGACGGGGGAGGGCCGGAGGTCGGACGGCGCGGTCTGTTCGAGGGACCAGGTGGTGAGAGTGATGCTCATACGTCCATCGCATCATGCGGAGCGTCCGGATCCCACAGGGGTCCTCCCGCGGGACCCCTCACACCGGCGTCGGCCCCGTGCGGGCGGTCCGGACCGCGGGGGCCGTCGAGTGGGGCAGGAGGTCGGCCGGGTGGGCCGGGGCGACGATCTCGACCTCCACCTCCTCGCTGAAGCGGTACGGGCGGTGTGCCAGCACGCTCGCCAGATTGCGGCGGACCCGCGACATCTCCGCCCGTACCGTCACCGTCCTCGTCCGGTCGCCGAACACGTCCTCGGCCAGCTCCGCCGCCGTCCGCCCGTCGCGGTGCCGGGCCAGGACGTACAGCAGCTCGGCGTGGCGCGGGCTCAGCTCCTGCGTCCAGCTGCCCGCCGCGCCCGACACCGCCACCGTCCAGCGGCGCGGCCGGCTCAGATCGAGCACCACCCGGCTCGCCGCCCGCGCCTCCGAGGCCGCCGCCCGGGTCTCCTCCTCGACCCGCAGCAGCCAGCCCCCCGGCAGGGGCTCCACCGCGCACATCCCCAGCGACGGCAACCAGGTGCGCCCCGCGCGGAACGACTTCGGCAGCGCGAAGCGGTCCACCGGCGCCATCCCGGTCACCGCCGCCGTCCAGCCGTGCGTGTCCACCGCCACCGCCCGGCCGCCCACCCGGCACAGGATCGGCGCGGCCACCGAGCGCAGCCGCTCGATCGACCGCAGATGGCGGTCGCGCATCTCCGCCTCGGCGAGCTGCGCCACCGAGCCGACCAGCGCCAGCGTCGCCGGATGGAAGCTGGACGCCGGACCGCTCACATCCACGATCCCGAGGAGTCGCTGGTCGCGCGGATCGTGGACCGGCGCCGCGGCGCAGGTCCAGTTGTGGAGCGTCTGCACGTAGTGCTCGGCCGAGTGGACCTGGACGGCCCGACGCATCGCCAGCGCCGTCCCCACCGCGTTCGTGCCGGTGGTGTGCTCGGTCCAGGCCGCGCCCTCCTCCAGACAGATCCCGTTGGCCTGCCGCAGCACCGAGGAGTTGCCCTCCCGCCAGAGCACCCGGCCCTGCTCGTCGGTGACCACCATGATCTGCATCGAGGCGTCCGCGATCCCCGCGAGCCCGGTGCTCAGGGTGCGCATCACCTCGCCGAGCACCGTCGACCGCCGCCGCTCCTCCAGCTCGTCGCGCTGGAGGAGCACACTGCTCGTGGTCTGGTCCGGGTCGAGGCCGAGCCGGAACATCCGCTGCCAGGAGGCGTCGATGACCGGACGGGGCGCGATCGGAGGGACGCGTCCGGCCAGCGTCTCCTCCCGGACCCGGTGCAGCAGTCGGGTCGCCTGGGCGGCGTCCATGGTGGACAGCCGCTTCATGTCGAGCCGAGTGTTGTTCAGCTGAGTGTTCTTCATCGGTCTCTCCCAGCCACCTGCAGTGCTGTATCGGTTCTGCTGCATTCCCGGGTCGTGGTGCCCATCGTGCCGCCCCGTGCCGTCCGGCAGAGCGCGTTTCGGGTAATCCTGCAACCCTTTGCAACTCTGGCCGCAACCGCTCTCGTACACGAGGGTGGTGCGAGCGGAGGGTGGTGCCGTGTCGGCGCAGCACCACCCTCGGCTTTTCCGCGCGTGCCGACCCTTTTTCGGGTCCACCCCTGGCGCGCGCGGCTCAGCTTTACTCGCGCGCGCCGGGGGCGTGCGCCCGAGGGGTCAGGCTTCCACGCGCGCTCTCTCCACCACCGCCCGCAGATCCAGCGTGGTCGGCAGCGTCCCGAACGCCGAGCCCCGGTCGCCGCCCAGCCGCGAGGCGCAGAACGCGTCCGCCACCTCCGCCGGCGCCCACCGCACCAGCAGCGCACCCTGGAGCACCAGCGCCATCCGCTCCACGAGCCGCCGGGCCCGCCCCTCGATCCCGTCCAGGTCGGCCAGTTCGGTCAGCGTCCCCTTGATCGCCCCGTCGAGCCGGTGGTCCGCGCCCCGCGCCCTCCCCACCTCCGTCAGGAAGGCGTTCAGCGCCATCGGCTCCCTCTGCAACGCCCGAAGCACATCCAGCGCCTGCACATTGCCGGAGCCCTCCCAGATCGAGTTGAGCGGTGACTCGCGCAGCAGCCGCGGCATCCCCGACTCCTCCACATAGCCGTTGCCGCCCAGGCACTCCAGGGCCTCCGCCACCATCGGCGTACACCGCTTCGTCACCCAGTACTTCGCCGCCGGCACGGCGATCCGCAGGAAAGCGCGCTCCGCCTCCGTGTCGGCGTCGTACGCCGCCGCCAGCCGCATCCCGAGCACCGTCGCCGCCTCCGACTCCAGCGCCAGATCGGCCAGCACATTACGCATCAGCGGCTTGTCGACGAGCGGACCGCCGAACGCGCCGCGGTACGCGCAGTGGTGCACGGCCTGCGTCAGCGCCTGCCGCATCAGCGCAGCCGAACCCAGCACGCAGTCGAGCCGGGTCGCCGCCACCATCCCGATGATGGTGCGGACCCCGCGCCCCTCGTCCCCGACCCGGCGCGCCCAGGTCGTCCCGTCGAACTCCACCTCGGCGGAGGCGTTCGAGCGGTTCCCCAGCTTGTCCTTGAGCCGCTGGATCGCGAACGCGTTGCGCGTACCGTCCTCCAGGACCCGCGGCACGAGGAAGCAGCTCAGCCCTCCCGGGGCCTGGGCGAGGACCAGGAAGCCGTCCGACATCGGCGCCGAGCAGAACCACTTGTGCCCGGTCAGCACGTACTCGCCGGCCCCGGACAGCGGCCGCGCCTCCGTCGTGTTCGCCCGTACGTCGCTGCCGCCCTGCTTCTCCGTCATCCCCATCCCGAGCAGCGCCCCCGCCTTCTCACCGGGCGGCCGCAGCCCCTCCTCGTACGCGTGCGAGGTCAGCAGCGGCTCCCATACGGCGGCGAGCGCGGGGTCCGTCCGCAGCGCGGGCACCGCGGCATGGGTCATCGACAGCGGGCAGCCGTGCCCCGCCTCGGTCTGCGTCGCGAGCATGAACCCCGCCGCCCGGCGCACATGACCACCCGGACGGCCCCAGGCATCGGTCAGACCCGCACCCACCGAGTGCCCCAGGAGCCGGTGCCAGGCCGGATGGAACTCCACCTCGTCGATCCGGTTCCCGTACCGGTCGTGCGTACGCAGCAGCGGCGGGTTCTCGTTCGCGAGGGTCCCCCACTTCTGCCCCTGCGCCGACCCGGCGGACCGGCCCTGGGCGACGAGCTCCTCGCGCGCTTCCGCGAAGATCTCCGGCGCAAGATGACGCTCGACGGCCTCCGTCAGGGCCCGGTCGGACGTGTACGCGTCGTATCCCACCAGGGGCGGAGCCTGGTTGGTCACTGTGTGGGTGGTGGCTGCCATGCCGATACGGTAAGGAGGTGCAGGCAGCAAACGAAACACCCGAGCGGCGGCCCAGGAGCAGACTCCACCGGGCGCGAGTCCTCTACCGCAACGTCTCGAAGCGGAAGATGGTCTGGCTGCTCCTGAAGGACACCGTCAACTCGTGCATCGAGTACCGCATCCTCGGCCTCGCCGCCGAAGCGGCGTTCTTCACCCTTCTGTCCCTTCCCCCGCTGCTGCTCGGTCTGATCGCGCTCCTCGGCTACGCCGACGACTGGACCAACACCGACACCGTCGCGAGCATCCAGGAGAACATCCTCCGCGCCGCCGGAACGGTCCTCTCCGACCGCGGCGTACGGGACATCGCCAAACCCCTCCTGGACGACGTCACCCAGGGCCAACGCCCCGAACTCATCTCGCTCGGCTTCGCCATCGCCCTCTGGTCCGGCTCGCGCGCCGTGAACGTCTTCATCGACACCATCACCGTGATGTACGGGCTCGACGGACACCGCGGCATCGTCAAGACCCGGCTGCTCGCCTTCCTGCTCTACCTCGTGGCGCTGCTCATCGGCGCGGTCGTCCTGCCGCTCGCCGTCGTCGGCCCGGACCGGGTGGTGGAGCTGATCCCGTGGGGCACGGAAGTCGTCGCCGTCCTCTACTGGCCGGTCGTCATCCTGCTCTCCATCGCCTTCCTGACGACGCTGTACCACGTGTCCGTCCCGGTCCGCTCCCCGTGGATCGAGGACATCCCCGGCGCGCTGGTGGCCCTCGGGATGTGGGTGCTCGGCAGCTTCCTGCTGCGGATCTATCTGACCAGCCAGGTCGAGGGACCCACGATCTACGGCTCGCTCGCCGCGCCCATCGCCGTCCTGCTCTGGATCGGCATCTCGGCCTTCGCCGTGCTCGTCGGCGCGGCGGTGAACGCGGCGATCGACCGTGTCTGGCCCTCCGTGGCCACCGCCGCCGCCCGCGAGGCCAGCGACCGCGCCCGCGCCGCCCAGGCCGCCGACCTCGTCGCCCGGCTGCGCGCGGAGGCGGACGACGTCGACGAGGACGACCCGGACATGCCGTCGGAGTTCCCCGAGCGCTGGTCCCGGTTCCTGCCTCCGGACGACGTCAAGTCGCGCCTGCACTCGGGCTGGGAGAAGGACTAGGGCGGAGAAGGCCGGTGCCTCAGGCGGCGGTCTTGAGGACGGTGGCGAAGGGGATGACGACGGTTCCGGTCAGGATCGTCTCGACTCCGTACTTGTCATCGGGATCGAGGTTCCAGCCCGACACCCTTCCATGCGCGTTGAGCGGGGAGACGGCCGCGTACATGTCCGAATCCTCGCCCAGGAGCCGGATCGCGACGACATAGCGCTGCTTCCGCGTCACGTTGATGATGTTGTTGTTGTGGGTCAGCTCGCCCATGTAGAAGACGTAGTCCCCGCATTCCTCCGGACACTCGACCATGTCCGTCTCTCCCTCCCACCAGGAGTGCAGGGGGTACACGAAGGCGTCGTCGACCCGTCCGCGGTCCTTCCTCAGCACGGTGATGTCCCCGTCGACCTCCAGACTCTCGTAGTCGGCTCCCTTGGGCACCTGCACCACCACGTTCTCGACCTGGCCCGTCCCCGGATCGAACCAGTCCCCGGGATCGACGATCAGCCCTGTCGCGAGCAGGCGCCGTGTCGGCAGTCCGGCGTAGAGCTCGCTGTCCGCCGTTTCCTCGACGTCCTCCGTGGCCCCGGCGAGCTTCTTCGCGTCCCCGGTGAATTGCGAGGTTCTGCCCTTCACCCAGAACACGCTGCTGATGACGCTGACGGGCACCTTTCCCGTGTTCTGCAGGGAGAAGGTCACCGGGACGTGGATCACCGGCTCCCTCGGGTCCAGCTCCGGCTTGCCGAACTTGGCGCTGAGCGTCACCTGGACGTGTGCCGCGTACGGCTGGTACGCCGCCGAGTAGGCGAAGTTCGCGGCGGCGAGCAGCGCGGTCGCGAGCACGCCCGCGGCGACCTTCCGGGGGTGCGGGATGCCCTGCCAGGCCTTCTCCCGGATGACGATCCACGTCGCCCAGATCGCCCAGATCGACAGCGGCATGTAGGTGAGGATCCAGGGCGTGAACTCCATCTCCTCGAACCAGAGGGTCAGAAGCATGGTGTGGACCTGCAGCGCGATGAGAACGCCCACCATGACCAGCAGGCCGGAGTACCGCAGGTTCCGCTTGCCCCAGTAGTCCCGTACCGCGAGAGCGGCCGCCAACTGGAGAAGACCCGCGAGGAAGAAGAGGAAGCCGGTCACCCGCGACGCGAAGGTCAGGGCACCGAAGGCGTCCTCGCTGCCGATGACGATGAGGACGGCGCCCGACATGACCAGGCCCGCCGCCATGGCCGCGGCGGTCACGAGTCTGTCGCGTCTCCGGTCGGGCCAGGTGTCGCTCCCGGCCTCGCGCCAGCAGATCAGCGCGCGGTCGTCGAGGTCCATGTCCGCCGGGAAGCCCTCGCGGACGAGGATGTCCCTGAGTTCGCGCGCCGACCAGGCGGCGCCGACCACCTGATCACCCAGGCGGACCGGTCGCAGACCGCGCTTGTCCGGTGGTTCCACCACCACTCTGGGCAGGTGCATGACTCCAGGTTCGGCCCCGGCGCGTCGGAGCGCCCGCCCTGGTACGCCGACCGGGCGTGACCTCCCGGCCACACCCGGTCCCGTCCGGCGGACTACCCTCGGCAGCGTGTACCAGGAACGTCCCGCGCGCCTGGACGGCGCCGTCCTCTGGAGCCTGACGCCCCGCGTCGGGGCGCCACCGGTGCCCGTGCTGCCCGACGGCTGCATGGATGTGATCTGGTGCGACGGCCGGCTGCTCGTCGCGGGACCCGACACCTTCGCGTACGTCCCCGAGGGCGGGGCGGGCCGCTACGCCGGGATCCGCTTCGCGCCCGGTGACGCGCCCGCGCTGCTCGGCGTACCGGCGAGCGAACTGCGCGACAGGCGGGTCGAGCTCGGGGCGCTGTGGGGAGAGGCGAGGGCGCGCAGGCTCGGCGAGCGGGTCGCCGACGCGCCCGACCCCGCCGCCGGGCTCGAAGCCCTCGCGCTGCACCGGGCCACCGAAGCCCCCGCTCCCGACCTGCTGCTCCGTGCCGTCGTACAGCGGCTCCGGGCGGGCCGACCGGTCGCCGAGACCGCCGAGGCCGTCGGGCTCGGGGCCCGGCAGCTGCACCGGCGGTCACTGGACGCGTTCGGCTACGGGCCCAAGACCCTGGCGCGTATCCTCCGCCTCCAGCGCGCGCTCGCCCTGGTCAGGGCGGGGCTGCCGTACGCCGAGGCGGCTCTTCGGGCCGGCTGCGTCGACCAGGCCCACCTGGCACGCGAGACCCGGGCCCTGGCCGGCACGACGCCGTCCGCCTATGCCTCGGACTGGGCGAAGAGGGAGACCCCGCAGCCGTCCGGGTCGAGCACGACGGCATAGCGCTGCCCCCACACCGCGTCCCACGGCTTGAGGTGCCCGCGGTACCCGGCAGAGACCAGCGACTCGTAGGCGGCGTCCACGTCCCGCGGAGAGTCACAGCGGAACGCGAGCCCGATCCGGTCGCCGCCCTGGGGGCGGGACCAGCCGGGATCGAAGGAGGCGATGACCTCCTCCGTGTCCCACGCGATCCGCATCCCGCCGGGCAGGTCGGCTTCCACATGGGGCGCGGTGTCGGACTCGACGGGAATCTCCAGGCCGAGCCGGCGGTAGAAGGCGAGTGAGGCGGCCATGTCGGAGACGACGAGGCCGATGACGTCGAGACGTGGTGTGTTCATGGGGGCACCGTAGGCAGACGGGGAATCGCGGGTCTTGTACGAATCGGACGCGCGGGCGGGGCGACGGGCCCGGCGGGCGGCACCGCTCGCCGTGGTCCCGCTCGCGCCTCCCGGCCTCGTGGGGTGCCCCGGCCGGACGTACGCTGGAACGGAACCGTGCCTGACGGAGGTGCCGTCATGACCGCATCGGCCGTTCCACGTGGGCCCGGTGCGACCGTCTGGGCGCCCGAGACGGTGACCACCGACCCGTACAACGCCCAGACGCCGAGGGCCGCGCTGACCGAGCGCGTCACTCCCGCGGACGCGCTGTTCGTACGGGACCACTTCGGGGTGCCGCGGACGGCGCTCTCCGACTGGGAGCTGCGGATCGGCGGGGCGGTGACCGCACCGACCACCCTCGGCTTTGAGGAGCTGCTCGCCCTGGGACGCCTCGGACGCCGGGAGTTCGACGTCGTCCTGGAGTGCGCCGGCAACGGCCGCGCCCTGATGAGCCCCCGCCCGCCGGGACTGCCCTGGGACCAACGGGCAGTGGGCTGCGCGCGGTTCGCGGGCGTTCCGTTCCACCTGGTCGCCGAGCGCGCCGGCATCGCGCCGGAGACGGTCGAGTTCGTCTTCGCCGGGGCAGACGCCGGTACCGTGCACGGCCGGCCGGCGGCTTTCGAACGCAGCCTCCCGCTCGCCGAGGCCCTCCACCCGGACACCCTCCTCGCAACCCATATGAACGGCGAGCCGCTCCCGCCCGAGCACGGTGCCCCGGTCCGCCTCGTCGTCCCCGGCCGGTACGCGGTCGCCGACGTGAAATGGCTGGTCGAGGCGAGGGCCGTCACGGAACCCTTCACGGGCGTCTTCCAGGCCGAGGAGTACGTGTACGTCACGTCGCGGGGCACACCGGACGGGCCCGTCGGGGCCATCCGGGTCAAGTCGTTCATCAGTGCGCCCGAACCGGACGACGACCTCCGGCGCGGCATGCAGACCGTCGTACGCGGCCGGGCGTGGTCGGGCGCCGGACTGGCCGTGGGACGGGTCGAGGTCCGGGCGGAGCACGAAGACGAGAACCGCCCGGGAGAGGAGCTCGCCGGCGACGCGGACTGGCACGACGCCGACCTGGAGGAGCCGACCGGGCCGTACGCCTGGACGGGCTGGTCGTACCGGTGGACGCCCCGGAGGCCGGGCCGGTACCGGCTGCTGGCCCGGGCGACCGACGCGCACGGCGACATCCAGCCGCCGCGGGCGCCGTGGAACGCCCAGGGCTACGGCTGCAACCCGGTGGCGGCGGTCGACGTGGTCGTCGTCTGAGGCGACCGGGCGCCCGACGGCTCCTGGACGGAGTACGGCTCCCTGGTCAGGGCACCCATCGGACCCGTCACTTGCCGCAGGGCGGGTCGTAGGGCAGGGCCGGGGACACGAACTCCTTCCACACGTCGGGGTTCATCGCCGATCGCGTCGACGCGCACAGGATCGCGCGGGCGCGGGCCGGATCCGTCTGCCAGAGCCGTACGGTGCCGTCCTGACCGGCCGTCACCAGCACATCGCCACGCGGGGTGTACCGCAGCGCGTTGACCGATCCGTTGTGCCCGATGACGGGCAGACCGTACGCGGTGATGCGAGCGGGATCCGAGATGTTCCAGAACCGGATCTGGCCGACGGAGTTGCCGCTCGCGAGCATGGTCCCGTCCGGGGCGAAGCCGACGCTCCACACCGCGCCGCCGCTGAGCGGCGGCTTGCCGACGGGTTTCGGGAAGGCCGGCTGGGACACGTCGAAGAGCCTGATCCGGCTGTCCCCACCGCCTGTCGCGACCAGCGGGGCACGTGGATGGACGTCGAGGGAGATGGCCACCTTGGAGTCGAGCCGGCTGCCTTCGCTGACCGGAGCGGTTCCCTCGCCCGTTCGCCAGGCCCGGACGTCGCCGTATGCCTCTGCCGAGTAGACGTGGCCCGACCCGCCTGCGACGGCCAGACCTTTGGTCGCCCGCTTGTCGCCGTCCAGCTCGCCGCCGAGCGGGGCGGGGCGCGCCGGATCGGCCACGTTCCAGGCGCGGAGGCCACCGTAGTAACCGCCGTCGAGGTTCATCGACGCCGCGACCAGAGTGGTCCCGTCGGCGCCGAAGGCCAGTGCGGAGACCGGTTTCGTCTGCCCTGGCAGCGAGTTGCCGATCGCCACCGGCCGAGTGGGGGCGGACACGTCCCACAGCCGGACGTCGCCGCGCCAGCCGCCGGTGGCCAGCACGTTCTTCTCCGACGCCGCCGACGAGCCGCGTTTGCGGGGCATGAAGGCAACGGACGACACCGTGCCGTAGGACCCCGTAAGTCCACCGACGTACTTCAGGTACGTCGGGTCGGAGAGGTCGAACAGCGAGACGTTGGCGCCCGAAGCCACCGCGAGCAGTCGCCCGTCACCGGTCAGCGCCAGCGCCTCGGCCGCCAGGCCGCCGCCCAGGACGGACAGGCCCGTGGGCAGCCGCCACAGATGAACCTTGCCGTCCCCGCCACTGCTGACGAGCGTGAGCCCGGTCGGGGCGAAGGCGAGATGCATGACGAGCGTGTCGTGCCCCCGCAGGGTCGGGACGACCCACCTGGCCTGTGCGGGGTCTCCCATGTTCCAGATGTTGATGTTCCCGGAGTTGTCCCCGGCGGCGAGCAGATGGCCGCCCGCGCTGAACGCGAGCGAGGTGACCGTCGTCCCGGGGAACAAGGTGTTGGTCAACTTCGGCCGACGAGGGTCGGACACGTTCCAGATCCGCACCCTTCCGTCACCTCCGGCGGTGGCCAGCACCGCGGCGACGGGGCTGAACGCCGCCTTGTGGACGATGCCCCAATGCTCGCCCAGCTCGCCGCCGAGCGCCTTGGGCCGGGCCGGATCCGACACGTTCCACAGCCGCACGAGCAGTCTGCGGTCGCTGCCGGGGCGTCCCGTACCCCCGGTGACGGCGAGCGTGCGGCCGTCACGGCTGTAGGCCACGGACGTGACGAGCTGCCATTCGGCGGCCACCACCGTGCTCACCGTTCGTGGACGGCGCGGATCGCTGACGTCGATCAGGTAGACGGTCCCGCTGGTCTCGCTGCCGCTGTTGTCCGTGACGACGACGGCCAGGGTCCGGCTGTCGGGGCTGAACTGCAGACTCTGCACGATGCCCCGCTGGGCAGACGACCACGGAGCGTTCAGAGCCACCGGCCGCTTCGGGTCGGAGACGTCCAGGAGCTGCACCTTGCCGTCCGTGTCGCCACGGGCGAGCAGGTCGCCCTTCGCGTTGTACGCGATCGCGGATGCGTCGATCCCCTTTCCCGCGCCGGGTTCGTCGGCCAGGGATGCCGGGCGGGCCGCGTCCTTGGCGTCCCAGAACCGCAGGGAGCTCCCGCCGGTGGCCACCCGTCCTTCCGGGCCGAACGCGACCGGTGGGGACGTGCCGAACTGGCCCGGCAGGGTCGAGGGCAGCACCGAGGTCGCCGCAGTCGTCAGCCGAGTGTTCAGTCGCTCCGTCGGACGCATCCGATGGGCGACGAGGTCGAGTTGCGCGGCCAGCGCGCCGTTGGTCTCCCGCTGGCGGTCCGCCTCGGCGCTGACCCGGTCGAAGATGGCGTTGTCGCGCTGCTCGACCGCCTCACCACTCTTCTGGAACGCGATCGTCGCCGCGACCATGGCCAGCACCGCCAGTACGGAGACGGCGGTCACCGCGCCGCGTCGGATCAGGCGGCCCCGGCGCTCCTGCCGCTCGGAGGCGGCGAGGAACTCCGTGACCAGAGGCGTGAGGTCCTCGGGGCTCGCTTCCGAGGCCCAGGATCGGGCGAGCACGAGCTTGGCCCCCGCGTGCAGCGCCGTCGCGTCCTTGCGACCGCCGCGCTCCCAGGCCACAGCCGCCTCCTCCACCTCCTGCCGTACCGGCATGCCGCTCTTGCCCACTCCGATCCAGCCGCGGCGGAGTCGTGGCCACGCCCAGAGCAGGGCTTCGTGCGTGACCTCGACGACGACCGTGCCCATCCGCCCTTCCACGCCCTGGGTGAGCAGCCGGGCGCGGGTGAAGCGTTCCGCGAGATCGGGCACCTCACTCGGGTCGGCGGCGGCGAGGAGCAGGTCGGCGCGGGTCCGCCGGCGGCGGGTCACCTCGCCGTTCTCGCCGATCCTGACGAGGCCGAGGAACATCTGCCGTGCCGCCCGCCGCGCGGACGGGGTCAGCTTCCCGAACTCCTCCTCGGCCGTGGCCGCCACCGCGCCGTCGATGCCGCCGTTGTCGCGGTAGCTGTCCACGGTCAGCGTGTCGCCCCTGCGCTCCAGCCAGGTGGCCCGCAGCGCATGCGCGAGGAGAGGGAGCCGTCCGGACTCGTAGGCGCCCTCGTCGCGGGGCGCGGTGCCGCGGAGGTCGCGCAGGACGACGTCGACGAGACCGGGCGCGAGCGTCAGACGGGCCCTCTCGGCGGGCATGGTCACCGCCCGGCGGACCTCGTCGTCGCTCATCGGCCCGACGATGACCTGACGCTTCACCAGAGCGTCGCGCAGATACGGAAAGGCGCTGCAGGAGCCGTAGAAGTCCGCGCGCAGTCCGTAGACGGCCAGGGCGACGGGGGTCTCCTCGCCGGGCGCGCCCTCGGCCGGGGGCGCACCCGTCAGCTCGGCGAGCACCTCGACGAAGCGGCGGCGGACGGACTCGTCCTGGCAGAGGGTGAAGAGCTCCTCCAGCTGGTCGACGACGAGCACGAACCGGCGGTCCGACCAGAGGTCCAGCCGTTCGCGTACGAAGGAGGTGAGCCGGCCGGCCTCCATCTCCTCGGTGACCCGTGCCGGTTCGGCGTCCGTGAGCCGGCCGAGCCCCGACGCGAGCGCCGCCAGTGGCTCGGCCGTGGGGGACAGCAGCAGTTGCGGCCAGTGCCGGGAACCCGGTAACCGCCCCTGGGCGAGCCCCGGGAGAACCCCGGCACGGAGCAGCGACGACTTGCCGGCGCCGGAAGGCGCGACGACGGCCAGCGGGCTGTGGTCGCGCACGCAAAGCTCAAGGCGGTTCATGACCCTGCTGACGAGGGCTTCCCGGCCGAAGAACCACTCGGCCTCGTGGGTGTCGAAGGCCCGTAGTCCGGGGTAGGGGCACTCCTCGCCCTCGGAGGGCGAGGAGGTCCTGGACCTGGACTCGCCACCGGAGTGGTAGTGCTCGTGATGGTGCTCGGTCACGCCGCCGTGGACGACGACCATGTCCCTCGCCGAGCGGTACACATTGCCGCGCTCGCCGGCCCACGCCTGCAGCTCGTCCGCCAGCAGGACTTGGCGCCGCTCGTCCATGGACATCCCCCGACTCCGAGAACCATGTTGCACGTGTGACGCGAATGCTACGGACAGTTCGCAGTCGTGACCATGCCATGGCGTGAGGAACAGGGGTCGGCCGGGCCGGGCAGGCGAAAGGCCGGCCCGACGCCATGGGGCGTCGAGCCGGCCTTCTTTCGTGAGCCGGTCAGTCCGTGCCGAACTCCATCGCGGCGCGGTCCAGCATCTCGTCGTCCTCGGCGACCTCGCCACGGGAGGCGATGGCCTCGGCGCCGCCCTCCGGCAGCTCCGTCATGGTGCCGATCAGCCCGGCCGCGGCCGCCTGGGCGGCGCCGATGGCGGGGTGGCCGGTGCCGATCAGACCGAGCCCGGCGTACTGCTCCAGCTTGGCGCGCGAGTCGGCGATGTCGAGGTTGCGCATGGTGAGCTGGCCGATCCGGTCCGTCGGACCGAACGCGGAGTCGTCGGTGCGCTCCATGGACAGCTTGTCCGGGTGGTAACTGAACGCGGGGCCCGTGGTGTTGAGGATCGAGTAGTCCTCGCCGCGCCGCAGTCGCAGCGTCACCTCGCCGGTGACGGCCGCGCCGACCCAGCGCTGCAGGGACTCGCGGATCATCAGCGCCTGCGGGTCCAGCCAGCGACCCTCGTACATCAGCCGCCCGAGCCGGCGTCCCTCGGTGTGGTACTGGGCGAGGGTGTCCTCGTTGTGGATCGCGTTGACCAGACGCTCGTAGGCGGCGTGCAGCAGGGCCATGCCGGGCGCCTCGTAGATGCCGCGGCTCTTGGCCTCGATGATCCGGTTCTCGATCTGGTCGGACATACCCATGCCGTGGCGGCCGCCGATGGCGTTCGCCTCCATGACCAGGTCGACGGGGGAGTCGAACTTCTGGCCGTTGATCGTCACCGGGCGGCCCTGGTCGAAGCCGATCGTCACGTCCTCGGTGGCGATCTCGACCGACGGGTCCCAGAACCGCACGCCCATGATGGGCTCCACGGTCTCCACGCCGGTGTCCAGGTGCTCCAGGGTCTTGGCCTCGTGGGTGGCGCCCCAGATGTTGGCGTCGGTGGAGTACGCCTTCTCGGTGCTGTCGCGGTAGGGAAGGTCGTGGGCGACGAGCCACTCCGACATCTCCTTGCGGCCGCCGAGCTCGGTCACGAAGTCCGCGTCCAGCCAGGGCTTGTAGATCCGCAGGTGCGGGTTGGCGAGCAGCCCGTACCGGTAGAACCGCTCGATGTCGTTGCCCTTGAACGTCGAGCCGTCGCCCCAGATCTGGACGTCGTCCTCGAGCATCGCCCGGACCAGCAGCGTGCCGGTGACGGCGCGGCCGAGCGGGGTGGTGTTGAAGTAGGCACGCCCGCCGGAGCGGATGTGGAACGCCCCGCAGGTGAGCGCGGCAAGGCCCTCTTCGACCAGCGCCGCGCGGCAGTCGACCAGGCGCGCGATCTCGGCGCCGTAGGTCTTCGCACGGCCGGGCACCGAGGCGATGTCGGGCTCGTCGTACTGGCCGATGTCGGCGGTGTAGGTGCACGGGACGGCACCCTTGTCGCGCATCCACGCGACCGCGACGGACGTGTCGAGACCGCCCGAGAAGGCGATGCCGACGCGCTCGCCGGCGGGAAGGGAGGTGAGGACCTTGGACATAGGAAGAGTATGCAGGATTCCGCATGATCATGCAACCGCGGGGTCTTCCGAACCGACGCCGCACCATCCACGGTGACGGCCCGGCCCCTTCTTCCGCCACTTCAGGGCGTACGTCCGGGTGCTCCTCCTGCCGTCTCCGAGAAGGCGAAGAAAATACGTGGCGCTTCCGGGGGGAGCCTCGTTAAGGTGTGATCGTTCTTGCGGACCGGCCGGTGTGCCGGCCGTGACAAGCCGCTCTGCGCGAACCAGGAGGTGTGACCGATGGCTGTCATGACGACGGGCTCTGCCCTCATTCAGAAGTTCATCAACTCCACCTCCGTGGCCGCCGGCTGACCTTCCTCACTTCCGCGTCCGTACGACGCGTGCCGGGGCCACCCTTGTGAAGGGTCCCCCCTTGTCTTTCGCCTCTCTTCAGGCATCCCTCTCCACCTCCGCGCACACGCTCGCCCCGTACGGCTGGGACGACGACTGGGCGGACGCGTTCGCTCCGTACGCCGCGCAGGGTCTGCTGCCCGGCCGTGTGCTGCGGGTCGACCGCGGTCAGTGCGACGTGATCACCCCTGTCGGCATCGTCCGTGGCGACACCGAGTTCGTCGTTCCCCACGACCCGCTGAGGGTCGTCTGCACGGGGGACTGGGTCGCCGTCGACGCGGCCGGCGACCCCCAGTACGTGAGGACGCTGCTGCCGCGCCGCACGGCGTTCGCGCGGTCCACCTCGTCGAAGCGGTCCGAGGGGCAGATCCTCGCCGCCAATGTCGACCACGCGATCATCACGGTCTCGCTCGCCGTCGAGCTGGACCTCGGCCGCGTGGAGCGCTTCCTCGCCCTGGCCTGGGAGTCCGGCGCGCAGCCGCTCGTCGTGCTCAGCAAGGCCGACCTCGTCCCCGACCCGGTGGGCCTCTCCTACCTCGTGGAGGACGTGGAGTCCGTGGCGCCGGGGGTGCAGGTGGTGCCGCTCAGCTCGCAGACCGGCGAGGGGCTCGACGTGCTCGCCGCTGTCGTGTCCGGCGGGACCAGCGTGCTGCTCGGGGCCTCCGGCGCCGGCAAGTCGACGCTGGCCAACACCCTCCTCGGCGAGGACGTGATGACCGTCCAGGCCGCCCGTGACGTGGACGGCAAGGGACGCCACACCACGACCACGCGCAACCTGCTCGTGCTGCCCGGGGGCGGCGTCCTCATCGACACCCCCGGTCTGCGCGGTGTCGGGCTCTGGGACGCCGAGACCGGCGTCGGCCAGGTGTTCTCCGAGATCGAGCAGCTGGCCGAGGATTGCCGCTTCCACGACTGCGCCCACGAGGCGGAACCGGGCTGCGCCGTGACGGCGGCGGTCGAGGACGGCTCGCTGGCGGTGCGCCGCCTGGAGAGTTACCGCAAGCTCCTGCGCGAGAACCAGCGCATCGTCGCCAAGACGGACGCCCGGCTCCGTGCCGAGAGGCTCAAGGACTGGAAGCGCAAGGGCGCGGAGGGCCGTGCGGCGATGGAGATCAAGCGCGGCGGTCGCGCGCGGGATTCGCGCAACGGCTGGTAGCCCAGGCCGGGTGACCCGGGTGATCGCGTACGGACGGCCGCCTCCGGCCGTCCGGGCCGGTCGTCCGGCAGGGGAGCGCCGGGGCAGCGCGGTGTCCGAAAACCGCCAGCCGGGCATCCGGAGGTCCCGCACACTGGATGCGTGAGCGACCACGACACCAGCGAGGACACCCGGTACGAGGCGGTCAGCAGCCGCGACGCCCGGTTCGACGGCGCCTTCTTCTTCGCCGTCGAGACGACCGGGATCTACTGCCGCCCCAGCTGCCCCGCCGTGACGCCCAAGCGGAAGAACGTCACCTTCTTCCCCACCGCGGCCGCCGCCCAGGGCCACGGCTTCCGGGCCTGCCGACGCTGCCGCCCCGACGCCGTGCCCGGGTCGGCCGAGTGGAACGTCCGCGCCGACGTCGTCGGGCGCGCCATGCGGATGATCGGGGACGGGGTCGTCGACCGGGAGGGCGTGCCCGGTCTCGCCGGGCGCCTCGGCTACAGCGCCCGGCAGGTCCAGCGGCAGCTCACCGCCGAGCTCGGCGCCGGCCCCGTCGCCCTCGCCCGCGCCCAGCGGGCCCACACCGCCCGGCTGCTCCTGCAGACCACCGGGCTCCCGGTCACGGACATCGCCTTCGCCTCGGGGTTCGCCAGCGTGCGCCAGTTCAACGACACGATCCGACGCATCTACGCCCGCACCCCCTCCGAACTGCGCACCGAGTCCGGCACCGGTGCGGGACCCCGCACAGCCCTTGCCGCCGGGGTGCCGCTGCGGCTGGCCCACCGAGGCCCCTACGCCGCCCGCGAGGTCTTCGACCTGCTCGCCGCCGAGGCGCTGCCCCACGTCGAGGAGGTGCTCGGCACCCCCGGCACCCGCACCTACCGCCGTACGCTCCGCCTCCCGTACGGCACCGGCATCGTCTCCGTCGACGAGCGCTCCGCCGGGCCCTGGCTGGAGGCCCGGATCCACCTCACCGATCTGCGCGACCTCACCACCGCCGTCCAGCGGCTGCGCCGCCTGCTCGACCTGGACGCCGACCCCTACGCCGTCGCCGAGCGCCTCGGCGCCGACCCCGCACTCGCCGCCCGGGTCGCGGCCCGTCCCGGCGTACGGTCGCCGGGCGCCGCCGATCCGGTGGAGTTCGCGGTACGGACCGTGGTCGGCCCGAAGGAGGCGGCGCGGCTGGTGTCGGCGCACGGCACGCCGCTGGACAGCGCCTGCGGCACCCTCACCCACGTCTTTCCCGAGCCCGCCGCACTGACCGCCCACCCTGTCGCAGGGCCCCTCGCGGAAGCGCTCGCCACCGGGGCCGTACGCCTCGATCCGGGCGCCGACCGTGACGAGGCGGAACGCGCCCTGCGGACCGTTCCCGGCATCACCGCCGGGCAGGCCGCCCTCATCCGGATGCGCGCCCTCGGCGACCCCGACGTCGCCCCCGAGGGCACCCCGGACGCCGAAGCCTGGCGGCCCTGGCGGTCGTACGCCCTCAGGTATCGGGAGCTCGCCCCCGCCCCGGCAGAATGAGCTCATGATCAGCAATGAGCACCAGGTCCGCATCGACCCGCTGGGACCGGACGACCGGGACGCCTGGGAGCGCCTCTTCCGCGCGTACATCGACTTCTACGGCCGCAGCGAGCCGGCCGCCATGTACGAGCGGGCCTGGACGGCCTTCCGGGGCGGCACCCGGCTGCATGCCCTGGCGGCCCGGCTCGACGGCCGGATCGTCGGCTTCACCCACTTCTTCGTCCACCCCAACACCTCGGGTCCGGACGTCTGCTACCTGCAGGACCTGTTCACCGACCCCGAGGCGCGCGGCAGGGGCGTCGCCCGCGCCCTGATCGCCGCCGTGACGGAGTGGGCGCGGGAGCGGGACTGCGACCGGGTCTACTGGAACACCCAGGAGTCCAACGTCACCGCCCGCCGGCTCTACGACCAGGTGGCCCGGAACACCGGCTTCATCAGGTACCAGATCGATCTTCCGAAGTAGAGCCGAGGCCCCAGCTGTGGATCCTGCGGGGGTGGATCCGGATGACCTGCTCGCTGAAGTGCGGGCCGAGCTCGTGCGGTCCGACCAGGAGCTCCGCCACCCCACGGATCTCCACCCCGCGCACCCGCCAGGGCCGCACGCTCGCCAGATCGTCGACGACCAGCGCCACCTTGGGGTTCGCCTGGAGGTTGCGCCACTTCTTCGAGCGGCCCATCGCGAGACCGCCCACCAGCACCGTGCCGTCCTCCTGTGGGAAGAAGCCGACCGGGTTGGCCTGCGGCTGGCCGTCGGGATCGACCGTGGCCATCCGGGCCAGCCGCTGGGTCCGCAGATAGGCGCGCTCGTCCTCGCTGAATCCCTCGAAATCCCTCATGGGACCAGGGTCGCGCGCCGACCGGGCCCGGTGCATCGGCGATCCGTCCTAGGCCCGCGTCCCGCAGGGCCTAGGACCTCAGCCCCAGATCACCGCGCCGAACCACGCCCCGACGATCAGCAGGCAGGAGAACAGCTCCACGAGGATGCTCGTCCCGGCCGCGCGCATCACCGTCCGGGTGGAGGCCCTGGCCTGGCCGTGGCCGCCGAGGCGGAGCCGCTCCGAGAGGTAGATGCCGCCGATGAAACCGGGGATCGCGCCGAGCACGGGGATCAGGAAGAAGCCGAGGAACGCGCCGACACCGGCATAGGTCACCATCCGCCGGGTGATCCCGACGCCGCGGATCCGGCGCGGCGGCAGCTGCCACACGACCACCTGGGTGAGCAGGAGCAGCGCCGTCGAGGAGACGAGCAGGATCCAGGCGAGCCCGCTCTGCTCGTTCAAGGACCACCAGAGCATGGCCGCCCACACCAGCCACGGCCCGGGCACGCCGGGAGCCAACACCCCGAACAGGCCGAGCAGCATGACCATCGCAACGAGCAACAGCTGCCACACACCCATCTGCCAAGCGTGCAGGACCGATGATCTTCTCGCAGGTCGCAGGGTACGTACGGGGGGCCGGACGGCCACCCGCGCGCGGGGTCACCCCCGCGCGACCCACCCCTTCTCGTACGCGTGCCAGCCCAGCTGGAGCCGGGTCGTCACGCCCGACAGCTCCATCAGGCCCTTCACACGGCGCTGCACCGTGCGCAGGCCCAGATCGAGCTGCTTGGCCACGCTCGCGTCCGTCATGCCGGCCAGGAGCAGCGAGAGGATCTCCAGGTCCGTCACGTCGGGACCCGGCACCTCGGTCTCCGTGACCTGCGCGCCCGCCCCGAGCCGCAGCGGCAGCGCGTCGCGCCAGACCGCCTCGAAGAGACCCATCAGGGACTCCAGGAGCCCGCTCGAGTGCACCACGAGCGCCGCCGGCTCCGCCCCGCGGCCCGTCAGCGGCACCATCGCCAGGGCCCGGTCCGCGACCACCAGCTTGGTGGGGACCCGGTCCACCACGCGGATCTGCTCGTCACGGCCGAGCGCGGCCGACAGCTCGATGATCCCCGTCGGCAGGTTCAGCACCTCCCGCTCGATGACCACGCGGTAGGACACGCCCCGCCCGGCCACCAGCTCCTCCGCGTCGTTCTCCATCCCGGTGACCGCGATCGGCTTGCCCGTCACCAGCGCGCAGACCTCTTCGGTCGCCCCGAGCTGGAGCTGGAGGAAGCGGTGGGTGACGGCGCTCGCGCCGGTCACCACCTCCACCAGGTCGTGGACGGCCGGCTCCGCCGCCTCCGCGCGGTACTCCTCGGCGAGCAGCGCCGCCGCCAGCTCCGCCTGCTCCAGCTCGTGGCGCTGCTGGGTGAGGAGCGCCCCCAGCGCCACCCCCGGCGGCGCCGCGACCCACCGTCCGGTCCGAGCCGAGGACTGTGCGGCCAGCCCCTGCGACTCCAGGCGTCGTAGCGCCCGCTCGGTGTCGGTCTCGGGCAGGGCGAGCCGGTGCGCGAGATCCGTCACCTCGGCCGCGCCCAGCGCGACGAGCGCGCGGTACGCCGACTCCTGCCGTTCGTCGAGACCTATCGCTCCCAGCATCGCTGCCCCACCCCTCGCCGGACGTCCTGGGACGTCCCGGACATTCCCGGGACGTTAACCGGACGCATTCGTTCCGTCGGTGCTTTGGCGGGAATCGGCCACGACGCATTCCCGCCGCGCACATCATCCCTGCACCACCCTCACCTCTGCCAATGTGGCGACACCGCAGCACCAACAGCCTCCGGACAAAGGCCTTTTGCCTACCTATGCCCGGAATCAGATGGGGAGAGCGATGCGCCCGATTTCGCGTACGGCCCTGGGGGCGGCGACCGCCGCCGTCCTGGCCGTCACCGCGGTCGCGCCGTCCACGGCAGCCGCGCCGCAGGACGACACGACCGGCAATCGACCGCTGGTCGGCAGCGAGGCTCAGGCCCGCGCCGGGGAGCGGGCCGCCACCGTCACGCTGGTCACGGGTGACCGGGTCCTCGTCACCCGCGACGCCGCCGGTAACCCGGCCGCCGCCGCGCTGCCCCGCGAGGACGGGACGGTGCCCTTCGTCCAGACCCGTCGCTCGGGACAGGACCTGTACGTCTACCCCGAGGGCGCCACCACCGCCCTCGCCGCGGGCCGTGTCGACGAGGAGCTCTTCAACGTCACCGGCCTGATCCGGCAGGGTTACGACGACGCCGGCACCAAGACGCTCCCCCTGATCGCGGTCTACGGCTCCGACCTCGCCCGCTCCGTCCCGGCCGCCCCGCGCGGCGCCCAGCGCGGGCAGGTCCTCAAGGCCGTCGACGGCGTCGCCCTCAAGGCCGACAAGAAGCAGGCCGCGGCGTTCTGGGCGGACGTGAACGCTCCCGCCGCCCGCTCCGCCTCCGGTCTGAAGAAGCTCTGGCTCGACCGCAAGGTCGAGGCCACCCTGGAGCGTTCGACCAAGCAGGTCCACGCCCCCGAGGCCTGGGCCGCGGGCTTCGATGGCAAGGGCACCAAGGTCGCCGTCCTCGACACCGGCGCCGACGTCGAGCACCCCGACCTCAAGGGCCGGGTCGTCGCCTCGGAGAACTTCACCGACTCCGACAGCGCCGACGACCGCCAGGGCCACGGCACCCACACCATCTCCACCGTCGGCGGCTCCGGCGCGGCGAGCGGCGGCAGGATGAAGGGCGTCGCGCCCGGCGCCGAGCTCCTCAACGGCAAGGTCCTCAACGACTCCGGTTCCGGCGCGACGTCCTGGATCATCGCCGGCATGGAATGGGCCGTCGCCCAGGGCGCCGACGTCGTCTCCATGAGCCTCGGCAACCCCTCCGAGACCGACTGCACCGACCCGATGAGCATCGCCGCCGAGGAACTCGCCCAGAACGAGGGCACGTTGTTCGTCGTCGCCGCCGGCAACACCGGCCCCTCGCTCAACACGGTCTCCTCGCCCGGCTGCGCCCCGAGCGTCCTCACCGTCGGCGCCACCGACCGCGACGACTCCACCGCGTACTTCTCCAGCCGCGGCCCGACGACCCTCGGCCACACCCTCAAGCCGGAGATCGCCGCCCCCGGCGTCGGCATCTCCGCCGCAGCGGCCGGCGGCCGGGGCGTGTACGCGTACCAGGCCATGTCCGGTACGTCGATGGCCACGCCGCACGTCGCGGGCGCCGCCGCCATCGTCAAGCAGCGCCACCCAGACTGGACGGCCCAGCAGATCAAGGCCGCGCTCGTCTCCTCCGCCGCGACCTCCGTCCCCGGCGACGTACGCGAGGTCGGTGGCGGCCGCCTCGACGTCAAGGCCGCGATCGACCAGACGGTCCTCGGCGCCGACGCCGTCCAGGGCGGCACCTTCGACTGGCCCCAGGACGACAGCGACCGCACCTCGGTCTCCGTCCCCTACAGCAACACCTCCGACAAGGCGGTCACCCTGACGCTCGCCGTCGAGAAGGTCACCGGAAACGACGGCTCACGCGTCCGGTCCTCCGTCGCCCGCCTCGCCAAGCACACGGTCACCGTCCCGGCCGGCGCGACCGTCGAGGTCCCGCTGCACCTGGACCCGGCCGCCCAACTGGAGCGCGCCCAGTACGGCGACGTCACCGGCCGTGTGGTCGCCACCGGACCCGGCGGAATCCACGTCTCGACGCCGTTCTCGCTCTACGTCCAGCCCGAGACGGTCACCCTGCGGGTCAAGCTGATCGACCGTCAGGGCAAGCCCGCCGCCGGCGCCTCGTCCCTGGACCTCATCGGCACCGACGACGCCAGCGGCGAGCGCCGCTTCAACGAGGGCGCCGCCGACCAGGTCTTCCAGGTGCGGCCCGGCAGCTACTTCCTCACCTCCTTCGTCACCACCGGCGACACGGGCGAGGGCGCCACGCTGAACGACTCGCTCAGCTACCTGGCCCGCCCGCAGATCGAGGTGAAGAAGGACACCACCGTCGTCCTCGACGCCCGCAAGGCCCACAAGCTGTCGGTGAGGACCGACAAGCCCGGTGAGCAGCGCGGCACCACCCTGGCGTTCTCCCGCTCCTGGGACGACACCTGGATGCACTCCGGCTCGGCCGCCGGTGTGCGCTCGATCCGCGGCTACTACGCCTCGGTCGAAGGACGCGCGGACGAGGGCGACTTCGAGTTCGGCAGCTACTGGCGCACCGTCGCCCCGCAGATCTCCGAGCTGAAGACGGGCGACGGCACCGTCCTGCACCCGGTCACCGCCTCCCTCGGCTCGGACAACCTCGACGGCACCGGCTCCGCCCGGCTCGTCGACGCGGGGACCGGAACCCCCGAGGAGCTGAAGGCCGCCGGCGTCCGGGGCCGCGTCGCCCTGGTCCGCTTCCCGGACACCTCCACCAACGCGGCCACGGTCGCCCGGAACGCCAAGGCCGAGGGAGCCGTCGCGGTCCTCGCGTACCGCACCTCGACCGCCCGCTGGTACCCGACGGCCGGCTTCACGGGAGCCGGGTTCCCGGTCCTCGCCGTCGACTCCGCCGAGGGCGCCGCACTGCTCGCCAAGCTCGCCGCCGGCGAGGTCACCCTCTCCTGGAAGGCCACGGCGAAGAGCCCGTACCTCTACAACCTGGCCTTCCCCGAGGCCGGTTCGATCCGCGACGACAGGACCTACCGGGTCCGGGACGGCGAGTTGGGCCGCACCGAGTCCACCTACGGCTCCATGGGCGTGGCCACCGACTTCATCGACAACGCGGCCGCGTACCGTCCCAACGGCACGTCCGTCTACTTCGGAGCCATCGAGCCGGTCCCCGCGCCGGGCACCCGGACCGAGTACTACACGCCCGGGGACACCCGGTGGGACCAGATGCTGTCCTCCAGCTTCCCGTTCGGCGAGTTCATGATCGGGTCCAAGCGCGCCTACAAGGCGGGGGAGAAGCGCACCGAGCGCTGGTACGACGGCGTCGTCGCCCCGACCGCCCCGCGCGACGCGGCCGGCAAGCCGGTCCTCGTCGCCGAGCGCCAGGGCAACCTCATCGGCTTCGCCAACTCGATGTGGGGCGACAGCACCCACCACGCCGAGCAGGGTTCGTTCGGTGACATCGGCGGACTGACGCTGAGCAAGGACGGCGAGGTCCTCGGCGAGACCGGATGGCCGTTCGGAGTCTTCGAAGTCCCGTCCGAGCGCGGCACGTACACGCTCGAACAGCGGACGATGAAGATCGGCAGCAAGGTGTGGAACCGCTCCACTTCCGTCAACTCGGTCTGGAAATTCACCTCTCAGGCCGACGAGAGCGTCTACTCTCAAGGCATCCCGATTCTCTTCCCCCGGTACACCCTTCCGGAGGACGGACTCAAGACCCTCGCCGCGACCGACGGCCAGAAGATCGGCCTCACCGCGACGGGTCACGCGGCCTATCAGGTGGCCGCGCTCACCTCGGCCAGGCTCTCGTACTCCTATGACGGAGGCACGACCTGGACGGAGGCGCAGGTCTCGCAGCAGGGCGGTGTGTGGACCGCGACCGTGAACCACGCGGGCGCGGCCGGCAAGCCGGTCACCCTGAAGACCGAACTGACGGACGCCAACGGCAACTCCGTCACCCAGACCGTGGTCCGCGCTTACGACGTGCGCTGATCACGCCGGTCCGCCGGACGTCCTTCCCGTGGGGGGTGGGGTCGTCCGGCGGACCCCCTTTTTCGTCATGTCCCGTTTTCTGGCTGCCTGCGCGGTGGACAATAAGGGCATGACTCAGCAGGGGGACAACTGGTGGGACAAGCTCTACGACGACGCGGCACCGGACACGGTGCCGAACGCGACGGGTGACACACTCGACGACCGCTTCGACTCGGCGTCACAGGCGACTCGCCCGGGGGCGCAGCAGCCGCCGCCCCGGGCCCCCTGGGAGCCCCTCGACGATCCGGCCCCCGGCCCCCGCGCCTTCCCGCCACCACCGGCGTCACCGCAGCCACCGGCCCCGGTCGCCCCGCCTTTGCCCCCGACGCCCGCCGGGCGGGCGCCCGAAGCGGTGCCGCCTCCGCCGGACGCGCCACCCGCGCCGCCGGATCCCACCGCCCCGCCCGCCGCTGCGGCCTCGCCCGCGCCGGAGCAGCGCCCCTTGTCCGAGCGGCCGGACGGCGACACCGTCCCGGACGCCACCCGCCCGACCGTGCCCCGACCCCGTACCGCCCACATCGGCAGCAGACCGCCCACCTACGAGCCCGAGCCCACCGCGCTGCCCGCCGCCCGGCCCGACGAACTCCTCGATCTCGTCGCCGACACCGTCCTCGACGGGGCCCGCTACGGCGCCTACACCCTGCGAGCCGCCTCCCTGCGCGGCGACTCCGCCCGCTATCGCGGCGACCCACGAAGAGACGCCCTGCTCACCGCCCGCTTCGGCCACGCCGAGGCGGCGCTCGTCCTCGTCGCCGTGGCCGGCGGCGCCCGTACCGCCGACGCCGCCCATCTCGCCGCCGCCGACGCCTGCCGCTGGATCGGCGAGGCCGTCGGCCGCAGCCACGCCCGGCTCTCCGAGGACATCAGGGCCGGCCGCCGCGGAGACCTGAAGTCGGGGCTCCACCGCCTCACCGACCGCACCTTCGGCAGACTCCGTGCCCGCGCCGCCGAACTGGGCGTGGAGCCCGAGGAGTACACCGCGAGCCTGCGCTGTCTGCTCCTCTCCGCCGATCCGGACTGCCGCACCCGCGTCTTCTTCGGCATCGGCCGCGGCGGGCTCTTCCGGCTCCGCGACGGCGCCTGGCAGGACATAGAGCCGCTGATCCCCGAACCGGCCGCGCTCGGCGGTGCACCCGTCGTCGGCTTCGGCTCGCCTCCCGCCGAGACGGAGGAGGGTGACCGCCACACCATGAGACTCGGCGTCACCGGCCCTCCGGGCGCCCCGTTCGCGGAGGAACAACCCCAGCCTCCGGCCGAGGGGACCCCCGGCTCGGTTCGCTCGCGCCCTCCCGCCGAACCGTTCCGCTTCCGTGCCTCGGTCGCCCGCCCCGGCGACACCCTCCTCCTCGCGTCGAACGGACTCGCCGAGCCGATGCGCGGCGAGCCCGCCCTCGCCGAGGAGCTCGCCGAGCGCTGGGCCGCCCCCGAGCCGCCCGGGCTCGCCGCGTTCCTCGCCGACGTACAGCTCAGGGTGAAGGGGTACGCCGATGACCGTACGGGCGTGGCCGTCTGGGAGGCGTAACGCTTCGGCCCATGTGTTGATGGACGCATGGCCAAACAGAATGTCGCAGAACAGTTCGTCGACATCCTCGTCCGGGCGGGCGTCCAGCGGCTGTACGGAGTCGTCGGCGACAGTCTGAACCCCGTCGTCGACGCCATCCGTCGCACCCGCGACATCGACTGGATCCAGGTCCGGCACGAGGAGGTCGCCGCGTTCGCGGCCGGGGCCGAGGCACAGATCACCGGCCGGCTCACGGCCTGCGCCGGCTCCTGCGGCCCCGGCAATCTCCACCTCATCAACGGCCTGTACGACGCCCACCGCTCGATGGCCCCCGTCCTGGCGCTCGCCTCGCACATCCCGTCGAGCGAGATCGGACTCGGCTACTTCCAGGAGACCCACCCCGACCGGCTCTTCTCCGAATGCAGCCACTACAGCGAGCTGATCTCCAACCCGAAGCAGATGCCCCGACTGGTCCAGACGGCCATCCAGCACGCCGTCGGACAGGGCGGAGTCAGCGTCGTCTCGCTGCCCGGCGACATCGCCTCCGAGCCCGCCCCGGAGAAGGCGTGGGAGACCGCGCTGGTCACCTCCCGGCCCACCGTCCGTCCGGGGGACGCCGAGATCGACGCCCTGGTGCGGATGATCGACGCGGCCGATCGGGTGACCCTGTTCTGCGGCAGCGGCACGGCCGGCGCCCATGCCGAGGTGATGCAGTTCGCCGAGCGCGTGAAGTCGCCCGTCGGGCACGCGCTGCGCGGCAAGGAATGGATCCAGTACGACAATCCGTTCGACGTCGGCATGAGCGGTCTGCTCGGCTACGGCGCCGCCTACGAGGCGACCCACGAGTGCGACCTGCTGATCCTGCTCGGGACGGACTTCCCGTACAACGCCTTCCTGCCCGACGACGTGTCGATCGTGCAGGTGGACGTCAGGCCGGAACGCCTCGGCCGCCGCTCCACGCTCGACCTCGCCGTCTGGGGTGACGTACGGGAGACCCTGCGCTGCATCACCCCGCGCGTGCGCGCCAAGACCGACCGCCGCTTCCTCGACCGGATGCTGAAGAAGCACGCCGACTCGCTCGAAGGTGTCGTCAAGGCGTACACCCGCAAGGTCGAGAAGCACGTCCCGATCCATCCCGAGTACGTCGCCTCCGTCCTGGACGAACTCGCCGACGACGACGCCGTGTTCACCGTCGACACCGGTATGTGCAACGTCTGGGCCGCGCGCTACATCTCGCCGAACGGGCGCCGCCGCATCATCGGGTCGTTCTCGCACGGCTCGATGGCCAACGCCCTGCCGCAGGCCATCGGCGCGCAGTTCACGGACCGCTCCCGTCAGGTGATCTCGATGTCCGGAGACGGCGGATTCACCATGCTGATGGGCGACTTCCTCACCCTGGTCCAGTACGACCTGCCCGTGAAGATCGTGCTTTTCAACAACTCCTCGCTCTCCATGGTGGAGTTGGAGATGCTGGTGGCCGGACTCCCTTCGTACGGGACGACCAACCGCAACCCCGACTTCGCCGCGATCGCCCGGGCGGCCGGCGCCTACGGCGTCCGCGTCGAGAAGCCCAAGCAGCTCGCGGGCGCCCTCAAGGACGCCTTCAAGCACAAGGGCCCGGCGCTCGTCGACGTCGTCACCGACCCCAATGCCCTCTCCATCCCGCCGAAGATCAGCCGCGAGATGGTGTCCGGGTTCGCCCTCTCCGCGGGCAAGATCGTCCTGGACGGCGGCGTCGGCCGCATGCTCCAGATGGCCCGCTCCAACCTCCGCAACGTGCCCCGTCCCTGACGCCTCACTCCTGGGGGTGGAACCCGGGGTCCAGTGGGCGCAGCCCCGTCATGCCGTGACCCGGAAGGCACCGGCGCCGCAGAAAGCTGTGTGCCCCATGTACCGACAGACGGAGTGCTCTCTCATGTCCCTCCATTCCCCCTTGCGCCGGGCCGGGCGCATCGCCACGGTGAGCGCGGCGGCCCTCGCGCTGCTCGTGAGCCTGCCCGGAGCGGCGACCGCCGCCCCCGGCGATCTGGACCCCACCTTCAGCGGCGACGGCAAGGTCATCACCGACACCGCCGCCATCGAGGACAGCCGGGACGTGGTGATCCAGCCGGACGGCAAGATCGTCACGCTCGGCATCGGCTTCGACTTCGACGGCCCCAACGACTTCATCCTGGTGCGCTACAACCCCGACGGCACCCTGGACACCACCTTCGGTGGCGGAGACGGCATCGTCCACACCGACTTCGGCGGCTCCACCGACGACGAGGCCCACGCCCTGACCCTGGCGGGCCCCGGCAAGATCGTCGCGGTGGGCCGCAGCGACACCGCCGACGGCGGCCGGCCCCAGCTCGCGGCGGCCCGCTACAACGCGGACGGCTCGCTGGACACCACCTTCGACGGCGACGGCAAGGTCGTCACCAGCTTCGGCGGGACCGTCCCCACCATCGGCAACGCGGTGCTGATGGGGACCGACGACAACATCCTCATCGGCGGTTCCTACGGTGGCGACGCCATGGTGACCCGCCTGACCGCCTCCGGGGGCCTGGACGTCTTCGGCGACGACAACTCGGGCAAGGCCGTCTTCCCGTTCGCCGGCGGCGACTCGGCGATCCACTCCCTGGCCGTGTACGGCGGCGAGACGATCATCGCGGGCGGCTCCAGCCCGGCCGGATTCGGCCTGGTGCGCCTCTACATGGAGTTCGGCGGCCGGGACGCGACCTTCGGTGACAACGGCCAGGTGTCGACCCCGTTCGGCAACGCGGTCGAGGGCGTGGAGCTCGCGGCCGGCGGCAAGATCGTCGCGGCCGGGTCCCACGGGACCGGTGTCAGCACCCAGTTCGCGGTGGCCCGTTACGACGGGAACGGCGACCTGGACCCGACCTTCGCCGGGGACGGCACGGTGACCACCGGCTTCGGCGGCAACGGCGCCACGGGGCACGACATGGCGCTCCAGGACGACGACAAGATCGTCGTCGCGGGCGTCGCCAACGGCGACTTCGCCCTCGCCCGGTTCACCACGGCCGGCACCCTGGACAGCGACTTCGGCGGCGGCGACGGCCGGGTGACCACCGACTTCGAGGGCAACTGGGACGAGGGCCGCGCGGTGGCCCTGCAGACCGACGGCAGGATCGTCGTCGCCGGCAACGGCAGCGACAACCACGCGGTGGCCCGCTACTCGGTCACCGGCACGCCCGTGCCGCCCACCGTGGACCTGGCGGTCACCAAGACCGGACCCGCCACCATCAGCATCGGTGACCAGGCCACGTACACGGTCCGGGTGACCAACCGAAGCACCACCGCCACCGCCACCGGGGTATCCGTCTCCGACACCCTCACCGGCGCCTCCGGCACCCTGCTGTCGGCCACGCCCGGCCAGGGCGGCCCCTGCACCGTGAACGCCACCACCATGACCTGCGCCCTGGGCGCGATCGCCCCCGGCGCCACCGCCATCGTCACCGTGGTCGCCGAACCGCGGGCCACCGGCACCCTGACCGACCGGGTGACGACGACGGCGGCCGAGGCCGATCCGGTCCCGGCGAACAACACCGCCACCGCGACCACCACGGTGAACAACGCCCGCGGCTGCACGATCATCGGCAGGAGCACCGGCGAGACGCTCACCGGCACCTTCGGCAACGACGTGATCTGCGCACTCAGCGGCAACGACACCGTCAACGGAGGCGGCGGCAACGACACGGTCCACGCCGGGCCCGGCAACGACGTGGTCAACGGTGGCAACGGCGGCGACCGGCTGATCGGCCAGAGCGGCAACGACCGCCTCAACGGCGACTCCGGAAACGACAACCTCGACACCAGGGACGGCGTCACCGGAAACGACCAGGCGTTCGGGGGCCTCGGCTTCGACACCTGCACGACCGACGCGGGAGACACCCGCAACAGCTGCCCGTAGGCCATGTCCGTTCGGTGACGCTCCGGCATGAATGCGGGACGGTCGGTGGGGCATGCATCCCCGTGAGCCTGTTCGAGGCGAGTCGTTCCGATATGTGGGTGGGGGTTATGGCCGGGGAGGCGAGACAGCCGACTCAACTGCTCAGGAAGGTGGGATGCGCGGATCTCACCGCGGTGCCGGAGGTGCGTCATGCGTTACGGGCGATGCTGCGGAAGTGGGGCGGGCCCGGGGCCTCCGACGTGGCGGAGCTGCTCACCAGTGAGCTGGTCACCAATGCGCTGATCCACACGGACCACGGCGCGGTCGTCACCGCGACCGTCGTCCCCGACAGCCTCCGGGTCGAAGTGCGCGACTTCGTCTCCGGACTGCCCGAGCCGTGGGTACCGGTCGCCGACGACGGTACGCACGGGCGGGGCCTCGTCCTGGTCCAGGAACTCGCCGACTCCTGGGGGGTCGAGGACCACGGCGTGGGCAAGGTGGTGTGGTTCGAACTGAACGGCGGGGCCGCCTGACAGCCGGCCCCGCCGTTCGTGTGTTCTCCCGATCTCAGCCGAACTGCTGCTCGAGGTCCTTGAGTTTGCGTTCCAGGGAGTCGAGCCGTGGCAGCGCCTGGGTGTCGTCCTCGGCGGTGAGATCCACCGTCCGCGGCTCAGTACCCACGGCCTGGAGGGAGGGCCGGTGTCGAAGCGGCAGCTGTCCGGGGTCCGCTATGGCCGGCTCCGCGACGGGTGTCCCCACGGACGCCGTCGCGGAGCCCGCGGATCCCGCGCCGGAGTTCAGCGCCGGCATCTCGACCTGACGGCCGCCGCCGCGGCCGAGCCCGAAAGCCCGGTGCTGCCGGTTGATCGCCCGCAGCCTGGCCCGGTCGAGTTTCTCCTGATCGCGCCTGCGCAGCCGGTTCTGCTGCTTCTCGCGACGGTCCTCGCGGACCTCGTCGACCGCCTCGTCGAGCGTGCGCACGCCTTCGAGCAGCATCAGCGACCAGGCCGCGAAGGTCTCCCTGGGCGCCCTCAGCCACCGCACGATCCGGATCTGCGGCAGCGGGCGGGGCACCAGGCCCTGCTCGCGCAGCGCCGCCCGGCGGGTCTGCTTGAGGGCCCGGTCGAAGAGGACCGCCGCCGAGAGGGACATGCCCGCGAAGAACTGCGGGGCGCCCGCGTGGCCCAGGCCGCGAGGGGCGTGGACCCAGTTGAACCAGGCCGCCGCGCCCGCGAACGTCCACACGAGGAGGCGCGAGCCGAGAGCCGCGTCACCGTGGCTGGCCTCGCGGACGGCGAGGACCGAGCAGAACATCGCCGCGCCGTCGAGGCCGAAGGGGACGAGGTACTCCCAGCCCCCGGTGAGGCTGAGGTTCTGCCGGCCGAAGCCGACGAGTCCGTGGAAGGAGAGTGCGGCGGCGACGGCCGCACAGCAGAAGAGCAGGACGTAGGAGGCGGTCCCGTAGACGGCTTCCTTGCGTCTGCGGCGTTCCTCGCTGCGCTCCCAGGAGTCCTCGGCCGCGGCCTGGTCACCGGCGCGCTTGCCGCGCGCGAGCACCGCCACCGCCGTCAGGACTCCGGCCACCATGACGCCACCCGGAAGCAGCCAGTCCAGCGATATGTCGGTCAGTCTCATGCGGTGTCCCTTGCATCGCAGTAGGGCCTTTCGGCCGCCCATACTGGCCGACCTCGGAGGGCCCACAAGGGGTTTCGCGGCAAGAGCACGCCATTGGGACCGCACAGCATACGAATAGGTGCCATCTGGTCGAACGGTCGCGCGGATCAAGGGAGTTGCGTTCGATTTACGCCACCCCTGCGGGTGGCGTAATCCCACGGGAGGGTCAGGCGGTGGCCGCGAGCCGACGGACCCGCTCGGCGTCGCAGGTGCGCGGACACGTCATGCACGTGTCCTCGGGGCGCAATGTGTAGAAGAAGCAGCACGTCGCCCGGTCCCGGGTGGAGCGGGTCGTTCCGTCGGCGTCCACGGAACCGGCGAGCTCGCGGAAGCCGGCGGCGCCGGCGTACGGCTTGGCCGTGCCCGGCATCAGCAGATCCAGCTCGCGCATCCCCCGCTCCTCCTCGCCGAGCAGCGCCGCGATGTACCAGAGGCCCTCGACGATCTCGTCCGTCGCCATGCCCCACAGTGCCCGCCGCCCACGCCGCATCCGCGGTCCGAAGCCGGCCAGGACGGACTCGAAGTGCTCGGCGAGCGAGGCCCGGACCTCGGCGCGCAGCGCCTCCTCGTCAGGGACGACCCGGGCGCCGGGCAGAGTGGCGGCGGGATCGTCCGGGAGGCAGGCGAACTCCTCGACGCGGACGGTCATCCGGCCCAGGGCGCGCTGGAAGGCGACGTTCCGGACGGGCATCCGGGGAACCCGGCGGTGCAGGAACCAGGGGACCGTGACCAGGAGGCAGGCAGGCCAGGCGTACCGGTGCAGTCCGAAGCTGGCGACCACGTCGGGGCGGGCCTGCTGCCCGTAGTCGCGCAGCACCTGGGCGTTGTCCCAGGCGAGGAAGGCGTCCAGCGCGGGGCCCCCGGCCGCCAGCTCGTCCGCGCCGACCCAGCCGCCGCCTCTGGGCGCACTGCCGGCCTGGTCCAGCTCCTCTATCCGCAGGCCGGAGAACACCTCGCCGAGGCGGGCGTACGAAGCCGCGACAGGCGAGGTGAAGGGGGCGGGGAGCAGAGCGGGGACGGCCATACGGGACCACCGAATCGCGATCGTTAGCAGGTTAGCCTTACCTTACCCGACGCGATCGAAGTTTGCCCCTACCGTCCGGTGGGCAAGCCCCGAACCCCCCGATGCGGTCCTGTCTCGCATATGGTGCACAGGGGGCACCGGTATCGCGAGCCGGGCCCGGCACGACCCCGCAGGAGGACCCGGGTGGAGCAGGGCAGAGCGCGCGAGCGGGCGCGACAGGAGCCGTACCCTCCGTTCGGCGACGCCGTACGGGTCCCCGGACAGGCGCGCGGCGGCAGGTCCGTACCCCCGGCGCACCCCTCGGAGTCCCCCTCCGCGCCCGCCCGCGGCGAGCACACCCACAGCGAGCCGCCCGCGCCCGGGCTCGTCCCCCGTCCCGTCCGGCGCCACTCCGTGCGCGGGCAGATCCTCCAGGCCCTGCGCACCGCCCTCGTCGGCGGCGAACTCGTCCCCGGCGAGGTCTACTCCGCCCCCGTGCTCGCCGAACGCTTCGGCGTATCGGCGACCCCCGTCCGCGAGGCGATGCAGCGACTGGCGACCGAAGGCGCCGTCGAGGTGGTGCCGAACCGCGGCTTCCGCGTCACCGAACGCACCCCGCGCGAACTCGCCGAACTCGCGGAGGTCCGGGCGCTCATCGAGATCCCGGTCATGCTCCGCCTGGCCCGTACGGTCCCGGCCGCCCGCTGGTCCGAGCTCCGTCCCCTCGCCGAGGCCACCTCGGCAGCCGCCGCCCGCGGCGACCGCGCCCACTACGCCGAGACCGACCGCGCCTTCCACCGCGCCGTCCTCTCCCTGGCCGGGAACGAACAGCTGCTCGCCGTCGCCGACGACCTCCACCGCCGCTCCCAGTGGCCCCTGATGAGCGCCCCGGCGACCCGCCACGGCGAACTGGTCGCGGACGCGGCGGAACACACCGCCCTCCTCGACGCGCTCATCGCCCAGGATCTCACCGTCGTGCAGTCACTCGTACGGGAGCACTTCACCGGATCGCAGGGCTGACGACTAAGGTCGTTGCCGTCAGCCCGCTCGCACAGCGCCGTCCGTGAGGTGTCCCATGCCGTCCGCGACTCCGTCCCCGGCACGGGGACGGCGCCCGTGACCGGATCCGCCCGCGGGGGGCGCCCCGCCGCCGGTACGGAGGCCCAGGCGGCGGCCCTGCTCGGCTGGCTCACCGACCCGGACGCGCCCCGGCTCTGCCTGGTCACCGGTGATCCCCTCCGAGGCAAGTCCGCACTCCTCTCCTGGCTCGCCGCGCACGGCGCCCGCTCCGGGGCGCGCCGCAGGCGAACGACGCGCGAACTGATCCCGCTCGCCGGGCAGAGCGCGCTCGGTACGGCCTGGACGATCGCGAACCGCCTCGGCGTCGTGGCTCGGACACCCGGCGAACTGGTCCAGGTCCTCGCCACCACCGAAGCCCGCCGCGCGCTCCTCGTCCTGACGGACCTGCACGGAGCGGCGGAGCCGGAGGCGATCGCCGAACTCATCGGAGAGCTCTCGGAGTTGGGCCGGATCCGGCTCGTCGTCGAGGTCCGCACGGGCACCCCCGCCCACACCCTCCTCGCCGCCCGCCGCGCCACGGTCGTGGACGTGCCCGAGCCGGCCGACACGGACGGCGCGGCCGAGCGGCGACGGGCGGGCCGGGCCGCGGAGCGGTTCGTACGCGCGGCGGTCGATCTCGCCGATCCCGTCGCCGTGTGCGAGGCCGACCCGCTGCTCGTCACCGCCGGCTACACGGGCGGCTCCGGCGACGACCGTGGCGGTCTGCGATCCGCCTGGCTGCGCGCCGGACAGTCGCTCTGCCGGGACCAGGAGCCCGAGGACCGCGCCCTGGTGCTGCTCGGCGCCCTCGGTGACGGCGCCGACCCCCGGCTCCGGCCCGCCCTGCGGGAACTCGCCGCGGACGCGCCGTGGCGGATGCGGTGGACCCGGGTACGGGGGGATCTGACGCCGCCCTGGCCGGGACCCGTCACCGCGCTCGGGACGATCGGCGACCGGCTCCTCGTCGCGGGTCCGACCGACGCCGTGCACCTGCTGCGCACGGCCGACGCGGCCCCCGCCGGACAGACCTTCGCCAGCCCCGCCCGGCGTATCAAGACGCTCGCGCCCGCGCCGGACGGCACCCTGCTGCTCCTGGACGAACGGGGCCGGCTGCACACGGTGCGCGGGCTGCCCGGACCGCGCCCGCCGTACCTGGAGCGGCTCACCGCGGCCGTCGCGGCGACCCTCACCCGGCACCCCGGCACGGCGCTCGCGGCGATCAGCGGGTCCGTGGTGGTGGGCGACCGGCTCGGATCCGTGCACGCCTTCGGTCTGACGGGCATTCACCAGGCCGCGCTGCACAGCGGACGCGTCACGGCCGTCACCGCGGTCGAGGCACCACCCACGCCCTTCCTGTGCAGCGGGGGGCTCGACGGCACGGTACGGCTCTGGACCCCCGGCCAGGACCCGCACCCCGAGCCCCTGGCCGAACGTCCCTGCCCGGTCGTGGCGTTGCACGCCGCGCCGACTCCCGAAGGCCCGTCGCTCGCGATCGCCTGGGCCGACGGCCTGATCGAACTCCACCACCTCGACACGAAGGAGCGCCTGTCGTTCCGCCCCGGCCCACCCGTCCGTGCGGTGGTGATCACCCCGGACGGGGGAGTGGTCGCGGGCATGGACGAGGCGCTCCTCCGGCTGGACGAGGGACGCCGTCAGACGACGTGAGGCACCGTCATGTCGCGGGCTGGGGCGACAGTTGGGCGCCGAGCCAGGTCGGCACTCCGCCCAGGAGACGGAACAGCCGTCCCGCCTCGGCCCGCAGTCGGCCCGCCTCCGGCTCCGTCTCCGTGTCCGCGAGGGCGGTCAGGGCCGGAGCTGTGCCCACCAGGAAGCCGAGCTCCTCGCGGATCCGCAGCGATTCGGCGAATCCGTGCCGTGCCTCCGCCAACTCGCCCTCGCGCAGGGCGATTCCGGCCAGATGGCGCCAGGTGGAGGAGAGCAGCAGGGTGTCCCCCCGGTCCGTCGCACCCGCGTGTGCGCGCCGGAATGCGGCCCGGGCGGCCTGGGGCGAGTCACCGAGGTTCTGGGCGATCAGCCCGCGCCGGAAGTCCAGCAGCGGACGCCCTTCGGCCGAGGGCCCGATCAGCGCGGCGGCACGGCCGAGCGCCGCGGTGGCCTCGTCGGCCCGGTCCCGTACGCCGAGCAGTGTCGACGCGTAGGCGAGATAGCCGCGTTCACACGCCGCCGCCCCGCGCTCCTCGTCGCTCTGCGCGACCGCCTCGGCCGCCCGCAGGGCCTCCTCCGCCTCTGCCCAGCCCTTCTCGGTGTACAGACAGCGCTCGATCAGCAGGGCCGCCCTTTCCAGGGCCGCCGCCGGTTCGGTCGCGCGTGGTGCGAGCAGAGCGGCCGCGTCCGTCCAACAGCCGCGTGAGCGGAGTCGCCATATGGCCGTCTCCATGGGCGTCTTCCTGCCGTACGCAGAGGACGGATCGTCGCCACCCGTCGTTTCGGAACCAGACATGGCGGTGTCCGCCACATTGCCCTCCCCGAGCGCGCCATTGAGCTGTTGAGTCAGGCCCGCATCTCAACACGAACGGGTGCGCCGGGCCAAGGGGTCAGGTGAATCAATTCACAAGAGCCTGGTGCGTACCGGTATACGGACGGCGTCGCCCGGTCGCGCTCGGCGACCGATCCGACGGGCCTGGGCTCCGTCGCCCCGCACGGGGACGGCGGGAGGGGCGAGGTCGTCGAGCTGCGGCGTCACCTTCGGCACCGTCAGTTCCCCGGTTCCCCCGAAGAGATGAATCTCGACGGATCGCGCGACCGCGTTGGGCCGAGCGGGTGGTCCTCGGCCGACCTCCGCCAGGCGGGGGATGGCGGGCCCGGAAAGCAGGGCGGGGGGGGGGGGGGGCGGAGACGGACCCCCCCCCCCCCCCCCCCCCGCGGGGGCCGGCCCCCACACAAACCCCCCCCCCGGAATCATACGGGGGGTGGACAACACAAGCCCAC